>NZ_JBHZPE010000048.1:0-34739 GCF_042787985.1 Peribacillus sp. YIM B13481 | reverse complement strand
ATGGTGAGCCATGAAGGATTCGAACCTTCGACCCTCTGATTAAAAGTCAGATGCTCTACCAACTGAGCTAATGGCTCTAAATAAAATGGCTGGGCTAGAAGGGATCGAACCTTCGCATGACGGAATCAAAATCCGTTGCCTTACCGCTTGGCTATAGCCCAACAATCAAATACTTTTTAATGGCCAGGTTAATATTATATCACAATAATATTATTTCAGCAAGTATTTTTTTAAAAATGGCGGTCCCGACGGGAATCGAACCCGCGATCTCCTGCGTGACAGGCAGGCATGTTAACCGCTACACCACGGGACCAGCATAATAATTTTGTGAATAAAAGTGACCCATACGGGATTCGAACCCGTGTTACCGCCGTGAAAGGGCGGTGTCTTAACCGCTTGACCAATGGGCCTTGATAAAATATGTAACTGGCGGAGAAGGAGGGATTTGAACCCTCGCGCCGCTTACGCGACCTACACCCTTAGCAGGGGCGCCTCTTCAGCCTCTTGAGTACTTCCCCAAAAAATGGCTCCGCAGGTAGGACTCGAACCTACGACCGTTCGGTTAACAGCCGAATGCTCTACCACTGAGCTACTGCGGAATAATGAAAATTGGGTTCCTTTTTCATGCTCAAGGACCTTAGTGTTTGTCGTGAAGAACAAGTTGTTATCTTGTCGACTCTTATGATTATAAAGAGGTTACAACCTAAAGTCAAGGGTTCTTTTGTGTCTTTTTTAAATTTCTGTTTTTCCCTCTTTAAACCCTTGGTAAATCAATGTTCCGCGACATTTACCACAAACGAAACGGGTAGTGTCGATTCGTTTTTTTCTTATATACACCTGCTGACAGTCTTTACATTTATATTGAATAGTATTCATCTTTCTCTTTACTTGATTTGATTGTAGTGGCTCGCAAAATCTCGGTGCCCCCACTTTTTTGAGCAATTGCTTAAAGTCTGCATCACGATGCTGATACCCTTTCTTCTCGAGGTGCAGATGATAATGGCACAATTCATGTTTTATGATACCAATCATTTCTCCCACACCGCGTTCATCAAGATACTTCTTATTAATTTCAATATTGTGTGAACGGAGCAAGTATCGTCCTCCTGTAGTTCGAAGACGAGGGTTAAAAGTGGCTACATGCCTAAAGGCCTTTTTAAAGTCTTTCAACGAAATTTCTTCAACCAGTTTTTGCAATTGCAGATTATCCATTTCCCCCTCCCTTTCCTTGGTAACATGACAACCCATTATAACATAGACTAATAAAACAATAGGAAACTAAGGGAGGAAAAGCTATGCCTAATTGGTTCCAGAATCAAATCCGTAAAGCCTTTTATGAAAAGGATTATTATCAAGTGAAGATGTTGAATCAATGTTGGTTTTTTTATCAAAAGAAGGAAAGTCTCCGATTATAGATTCAACTATGTTCGAAATATAACATACATTTGCTTCCCCAAAAAAACCCCTTCTAATATAGAAGGAGCTTACCATAGGCTAGTTTTGATTCTTTGGCTCGAGCATAGTTAAAGATACCCTTTGCTTTTGAGAGTCGACCAGTTCTACCCAAACCGTCACAACATCCCCAACGGCAACTATATCCAATGGGTGTTTTACAAACCGATTGCTTAGTTTGGAAATATGCACAAGTCCGTCCTGTTTAACACCGATGTCCACAAACGCACCGAAATCCACAACATTCCTCACTGTGCCTTGTAATTCCATCCCAGTTTGCAGATCCTCCATTTTTAGCACATCTTGCTTAAGCAGTGGTTTTGATAATTCATCCCGAGGATCTCTTCCCGGTTTCATCAAATCATCTATGATATCTTTAATCGTAATTTCCCCAATTTCCAAAACATTTACTAATTCCGCCGGATTTAGTTTACCTAACTCTTCATTCAGTGCATCACTGCCTAAATCCTCAGATGTGAATCCCATTTTCTTTAACAATTTATTCACGGCACTGTAGTTCTCAGGATGTATCGCGGTTTGATCCAAAGGTTCATCTCCATTAATGATACGCAAGAACCCTATGCATTGTTCATATGTTTTGGCGCCAAGTCGGGGAATCTTCTTTAATTCCTTCCTGCTAGCAAACTTCCCTTCCACTTCCCTTTTCTTCACAATATTTTGAGCAACTGATTTTGATAAACCAGCTACATATTGTAATAGGGACGATGAAGCGGTATTGACGTTAACTCCCACCTGGTTAACAGCTGTCTCTACTACAAAAGAAAGAGATTCCGTTAACTTTTTCTGGGACACATCATGTTGATACTGACCTACCCCCACTGATTGAGGATCAATTTTTACAAGTTCGGCAAGGGGATCTTGAAGCCTTCTGCCTATAGATACGGCGCTTCTCTGTTCTACTTGAAGATCCGGAAACTCTTCACGGGCAATATCTGAGGCAGAGTATACACTTGCCCCCGCTTCATTAACAATGATATAAGAAATATTTCCTTTCACTTCCTTTAGAATATCCGCGATGAATTGCTCTGATTCACGTGATGCCGTCCCATTGCCGATTGCCACAATTTCAACTGAGAACCGCTGAAGTATTTCGATCGTTTTTTCGCGGGCAGCATTAAACTTCGCAACAGGGGGATGCGGATAGATTACACTAATATCGAGTACCTTTCCCGTTTCATCAATAACAGCCAATTTACAGCCCGTCCGATATGCCGGATCTAGAGCTAGGACCACTTTCCCTTTAAGCGGGGGTTGCAGGAGCAAGTTCCGGAGATTTTCAGAGAAAATGTGGATAGCTTGATCCTCTGCTTTTTCCGTCAGCTCTTTCCTGATTTCCCGTTCTACCGAAGGCATGATCAAACGCTTGAGTCCATCCTCAATCGCTGATTTAAGGACACTTTGGGCTTCAGATTTGTTATTTTTAATGATTTTCCGTTCCAGATGACCAATGATGATTTCAGTCCGAGGCTGAATGGATATTCGTAAAACCTCTTCCTTTTCACCTCTGTTAAGCGCTAAGACCCGATGTGGTACGATCCTTTGAACTGGCTCCTCATATTCATAGTACATCTCGAAGATTCTTTTCTCGTCCTTCTCCTCATTTTTTACGGCCGAAACTATTTTTCCCGCTTTGAAAATCTCCGCCCTCATCCACTTCCTTAATTCCGCGTCATCAGAAATATGTTCTGCTATGATATCCTGCGCTCCTGCAATAGCCTCTTCAATAGAAGTAACTTCTTTTTCTGCCGATACGAATTCTGCGGCTTTTTCGCTAACTCGAGCTTGCATTTGACATTCAAGAAGCCATTTAGCCAGTGGTTCAAGCCCCTTTTCTTTAGCGACCGTCGCCTTCGTTCTCCTTTTTTGCTTGAATGGCCTGTATAAATCCTCGACTTCCTGAAGTTTTGTTGCCTTCTCGATTTGTCTTTTTAATTCTTCCGTCAATTTTCCCTGTTCACCAATCGAACGCGTAACTTCCATTTTCCTCTGCCCAAGGTTTTCTAGATAGTTCCACCTTTCCATAACGGAACGAATCTGCACTTCATCAAGCGAACCCGTCATTTCTTTTCTATACCGGGCAATAAATGGTACAGTATTCCCCTCTTGCAGCATCTGTATGACGTTTTGAACTTGATTATTTTTCAAAGTTAGCTCATTGGATATTTGTTTAATCAATTCTTTTAATGTATCTTCTACAACGATCATTTTGTTTACCTCCAAGCTTTTAATCTAATATGTATAGTCTAGCAAATGAGGGATGAAGTTGCGAATCCATTACAAAAAAGCTCACTTCCGATTTATGGCGAAAGTAAGCTTCCTAAAATGAAAGTTGTATCATCTGCAGTTACTGGACTGCTTTCTAAAATGCATTGGGCGTTCTTATCGATAGGGACAAGCCTTTTTAAAAAAGATTTAGCTCCCTTAAGTTCTAGACCATCGGAATGAAGAATGAATTTTGCATTAGGTTCATATTTGTAGCTCTGCGTCCTGTATTTTTGCTTCCTGCCGGATAAATACCCTGTAACAGGTAAAGGGTAAACAAGATGGTCCTCGCTTGGATTATACAGAAAAAAGCGGATGTTCCCAACTGAACTGTATATAAATTCATTCTTTTCATAAAATATCTTCAAAATGGAAACGGCTGCCCCCCGCTTATCGATTAAAACTTGATTACATACTGCCATTAGTGATTCTACATCCAACTCATGATTACGTTTAACTTCCTCGATGACGGCATGGGAGGATTCGTAAGCATTTTTCCCGCTACCTAGCCCATCTGCCAGTACACACACAAAGTATTCTTTCGTATGAAGAAAGAAGTAATCATCACCGCAATAAACCATCCCGTTTTTAGAGGATTGAGAGACAAGGACTTCTATTTTTTCTTCCCTCAGAATATCTTTGATCACTGTATTAACTCCGAGTTTTCAGCGTTAATGGCTTCCTGAAGTTTCTTGATTGCGCGGCGCTGGAGTCTTGATACATGCATTTGGGAAATTCCAAGTTTATCGCCCGCTTCTTTTTGACTTAAATTTTCTAGATAAGTATGTTGAATGATCATCTTTTCACGGTCACTCAACACATGCAGCACCTTTTCAAGCACTAGGCGCTGATTGACCTTTTCAAAACCTTCATCGACATTTCCGAAAATATCAAGCAATGTGACCGTACCACCATCGGAATCCGCCTCAATAGAATGATCAACAGATAACGCTTGATAGCTTTTACCCATTTCCATCGCTTCTAAAACTTCTTCTTCAGTAACCCCTATACAATCGGCTATTTCATCTATTCTTGGTGAACGGTGCAGAGTCGTCGTTAATTCCTCAACAGTCACCCTGATTTTCGGACCAAGTTCCTTAATTCTTCTTGGCACATGAACACTCCATGTTTTGTCACGCAAGAACCTCTTGATTTCCCCGATTATTGTAGGAACGGCAAATGCCTCAAAGCTTTTACCGAAAGATTCATCATATCTTCGAATGGCACCTAACAAACCAATCATGCCGACTTGAGAGATATCCTCCTGAAATGATTTCCCCTTTGCATACTTTCGGGAGATTGTTTCAACCAAACTTTTATAATGGATGACCAGTTTACTCTGTGCGTCATCATCTTGGTTCTGCTGATAAGCTCTAATCCATTCATTTACCTGTTCCCTTTGTGCCTGATTAGGTTGAGACTGTTTTTGCATCCATCTCCACCTGCTCTCCTTCTAAAAACTTAGTCATAAATACTGTAACCCCGTCATGCTGATGAATTTTCACATCATCCATCAGAGTTTCAATGAGGTAAAGACCCAAGCCTCCTTCTCTCAAGAGCTCGACTTTTTGTCCATTTTCGTATGGACCGATTCCTTGACGAATCTCTTCGAAATTACAGCTCTTACCACTATCAGAAACCATGACCTCCAAACGGTCAGGATAAAGCCCGAAACTCACTTTCACTTCACCTTTTTCAGAATCCTTATATGCATGCTGTACCGCATTTGTACAAGCCTCACTGGTAGCGATTTTCAAATCCTCGATTTCATCATACGCAAATCCCATCCGGCTACCTATTCCAGATAGCGTTAAACGAATGACACCGATGAACTCTGGTTTTGCAGGTATTTTCATTTCGATGTAATCATATACTTGACTCATTCTAACCCACCCTCTGTACCACTTTTTATATCAATGATATCTGCAAGACCCGTAATATCGAATAAACGTCGTAACCTTTCTGATAAACCAACTAAAGTGAATTCGCCATCATGTGCCCTTACGCTTTTAAAAGCACCGACAAATACTCCAAGTCCCGTACTATCCATATAGGAAACTTCAGTTAAATCAATAATAATCGAAACATTGTCCTGCTCTGATATTGGAAATAGTGATTCTCTTAGTTTTGGTGCAGTATAGGCATCGATTTCACCTTTTAGTTTTACAATAAATTCATTATTTAATTCATTAACATCTACTGTTATATTCATCCTTGACCCACCTCTTCAAATCCTCTTCATTCCTATATCTATACCCTGTGGAAAAAATACTAAACATTTGATTTTAAAATTATTAATGTGAAATCATCCCTTAGTTGGAAGTTCTGCATTTTCTCCAATTGCTTATAAATATTATTCACCATTTCCTGGGCTTGTAAGTGCATATTCTTTTTAATGAAACCAATTAGCGTTTCCCTTTCTATGAACCCATCATTTGTCCGGCACTCGGTCACTCCATCAGATAATAAAATAATCATATCTCCGCGATTCACCGTTTTTTCATATTGGCGATACCTTGTTTTTTTATCAACTCCAAGCAACAAACCTTTTGCATCCAAATCGCTAAAAGTACCTGAAGCGGCGTCATAGTAAAAACCAGGTTCATGCCCCGCTGAAGCATAGGAAAATTGCCTGTCATGCGGATCATATAAGCCATAGAACATGGTTATGAACATACTTGGATCTACATTATGCTCCACAACACGGTTTAAACTCTCAAGCACGCTTTTCGGTTCATGACGATGCTCCGGAAGACTATCCATCGCATATTTAATCATCGACATGCACAATGCAGCAGGAATCCCTTTGCCTATTACGTCGGCAATCCCTACCCCGATACGCTCATTTTCATCTTGGACGAAGTGATAATAATCTCCATTCATCTGTCTGGCCGGAACACTTATCACCCCAATTTCAAGAGCTTTGATATCAGGAATTTCCGTTTCCAAAAGAGTATGTTGAACGTTTGCCGCGATCTCAATTTCCGTTTTCAGTTCCTGCTGTTGATGTCTAAGGCTTTGATGTTCACGGTATGCAATGCCGTATCCCATCATGACTTCTAACAGAAAATCGAATGAATCCAATACTTTTCCCGGTAATTCCGGGTAAAGTTCCATTAAGTTATTTTTATGCATACTGATGATTTCTTCTGGAGATATATTGTATTTTATATGTAGGCGGCTAATCTTTTGTCCTTGGTAGAGTGCCTGCTCATTTTGGTCTTTAAGATAAGTAGAAAGCGCCTCATGATACTTTTTCTCCATGTTCTCCCTAATATCCATAGTCCCCCCCTAACGGAGCCATTTCGTAGCGACAATCTTAGTCCCTTCTCCTGGTATCGATTCAATATCAAAGTCATCCATTAAACGTTTGACTCCAGGAAGGCCTGCCCCCAGTCCCCCTGAGGTGGTATATCCATCTTCCATGACTCTGCGAATATCCTCAATTCCCGGCCCTTGGTCCTCTGCAATGATTTTCAATCCTGACTTCCCATTTATATTTGGCTTTTCTATGCTTACACTGCCTTGTCCAGCATATAAGTATATATTTCGGGCCAATTCGCTTATAGCCGTTGTGATCCTTGCCTGGTCTACAGTACCGAACCCCAACTCTTTAGCGACATTTCTTCCGAGCTGCCTTGCAGCTACGATGTCCCATTCATTTATGATTTTTACGCAGGATTGGAACTCCATTCTTTAATCCCCCAATTCCTGTTGTAATTTCTCCAGGCCTTTCTCTAAATCTAATGCTGTCAAAACACCATCGAGACTAATTCCCAGTTCAATTAATGTTATTGCAACAGCAGGCTGGATCCCCGTAATTACAACCTTTGCCCCCATAAGCTTAGACATGCTAAAGACATCGCCTAATACCTTTGCGATAAAGGAATCTATGAAATCTATTGAGGTTATATCTATAACAACGCCATTTGCGCTTGTTTCATGAATCTTATGCAGTAAGTCCTCTTGAAATTGAAGGGCTGTCACATCATCCAATTCCCACTGAATAGAGACTAACAAGCAGTCATAAAGCTTTAATATCGGAATCCTCATACTTATCCCTCCACCTTTACGATCTTACGGCTCGTTAATTCCAACGCAACTTCTATCCCTTTTTTCAACGTATTTTTTGTAATCACTTCATTTAAATTAATTCCAAGATTAACGATGGTTTGGGCTATTTCAGGGCGAATGCCGCAGAGTATACATTTAGCACCCACTAATCGGACCGCTTCCGCTGCCTGGATGATATGATGAGCAACCATGGTATCCACGACCGGCACACCCGTTATATCAATAAGAACAACTTCAGATCTATGCTTAACCACGCCAGTCAGCAGGTTTTCCATTATCTGTTTGGCACGTTCAGTATCAATTGTGCCAATCAGCGGCATTACCGTAATGCCTTCCAAAACAGGAATGAGCGGTGCCGAAAGTTCTTGCAAGGCTATTTTTTGCAGGGAAACGGTTCTTTCCCAAGTCTGGGTATATATATTGACTATCTCATTATTTATTGGTGTTGCCCATTTATCCAAATGGTTAACAAGATTGACTTGATTCTCAAGAGTCACCAAACCCTTTGCCACCATTCCATTAATGACAATTAACGTGAATTTATGAAGTCCTTCATTGACGAAAGTAAGAGGCCATCCCAATTGGACGACTTTCTCGGCAAAATCTGAAAGCTTTAATGTGAATTCCTTGTTTTTACTATCAACATTCGTAATGATCATATCTATAAATTCACTGCTCGTTTGCGTAAACATTCGATCAGAGACGACTTTAATTAATCTTTCGTCTGTACTTTCCTTCATGATATCCATCCACTCAGTAAGGATGTAATCATGATTTTGCTTAATAAAATCGTAAACCAATTGGTTCATAATATCCTCCCATTCTAACACAATTGCTATGTTTCCCTGTCCTCGTCACAAGGATGTTAACTAACTGTAATGTTCTTTCCACCTGGAATTCCATTGGGTTTCCCCACTACACTTTTCCTTATTTAAGTATCTACAACATAACTACATACCCGAAAATCAGGTAAGGAAAACATCTTTCAAAGTAAAGTTAGGAGGATACCAATAAAAACCAATGAACGTTTAATCCAATATCTAATTGTATACTTTTTTATTCGTCAAATTTTTTATATTTCCTGCTGTAAAAATTGGTACAAATAATACGATTAATTGAATTGAAGAATCTTCATCCTCTGAATTCCTTTATTGTGTACATAAATTTATGTTATTTCATAAAAAAACACGATTCCACTGTTGCAGGAATCGTGCCATCTAATTAAAATTAAGAATGATTTGTATTATAATAACGCCCGGATTAACGGGAAAACGTTTCTCTAAAACTCAATGAGGCCTAGACTGATTTGTAAAGCTTCATTGACCTTTTGCATCATTGGTTCGTCAAGATGCGTAATTTTATCGGTTAAACGCTGCTTATCAATTGTCCGGATCTGTTCTAATAAAATGACGGAATCCCGTTCAAATCCGTACTTTTTGGCATTAATCTCAACATGTGTAGGCAATTTCGCTTTTTGAATTTGAGCTGTAATGGCTGCCACGATCACAGTCGGACTAAAGCGATTACCAATATCATTTTGTAAAATTAGTACCGGACGGGTTCCACCCTGCTCTGAACCGACTACCGGGGAAAGGTCTGCGAAGTATACGTCACCACGCTTAACAACAATCAATGGCTCAGCCTCCGCTAACTAATCGTTCAACGCAATGACCAGCCTCGAATTCAGCCTGAAAGGCTTCAGAAGCAATCGTTAAGTTAATGGCCGCCATTTCAATATAACCGCGTTTCATCGATTCACGAAACTCTTTCTTTTTACGTTCGCGAAGATACATTTTTGTGGCACGATAAATAAATTCACTGCGATTTACATTTTCTTCACTCGCATACCCATCTAACTCTGATAAAAAATTTTGAGGTAATCGAATTAATATCTCTCTTGTTGCGCTGGATTCAGACACAAACATACACCTCCACCATCACTACACACCTTTATTATATATCCTTTTCAATATTACCATTAAATTGCCTATCTGCAAAGAGTATATTCTATTCTCCATCCTATTATCAGCATAATAAAGTAAATCTTATTCACAATCCTAGGATTTTTTTACAATCTGTCATTCCAGGATGAAGTTACGTACATGAATCAACTGATTGTCTTTTATATATACGCGGGGCACTCTTGCTCCTATCATACACGTTACCTCATAATTGATCGTTTCCAGTTTAGCCGCTATCTCATCAACAGTAATCGATTCATCTCCATCGTTCCCAATGAGTGTGACCTCTGTTCCCACAGGGTATGATCGAGGCAGCTTGACCATGCATTGATCCATGCAAATCCTGCCGACAATCGGCACTCTGCTTCCATCCACAAGAACTTCCTGACCTTGCAGCTTACGGATCCAGCCATCAGCATAACCAATCGGCAAAGTCCCAATCCATTCATCACCTTCAGCCGTATATGTTGCTCCATAACTAACGCTTTCACCCTTTGTAAGCTGTTTAACTGCAACCATCTTCGTTCTCAATGATATAGCCTGCTTTAATGGAAATGGCAATATCGGCTTCATTTCCATAGAAGGACTCAAACCATACATGGAAATCCCCATTCTTATCGCATTCGATTCAGGATCGCTAAACCTTAAAGAAGCTGCACTATTGGCTGCATGAATATATTCTGGCCTTCTAATCAAGGCGGAAAGCATTCCTTTAAATGAAGCAAGCTGCTTTTCATAAAAGTCGGTCTTTATTTCATCGGCCGTCGCGAAATGTGTGAATATCCCTTGGAAGTTAAAACACGTTTCCCCATTAAGCAAACTTTCCACTTTCAAGAGTTGGCCTATATCACGAATGCCAATTCTCCCCATGCCGCTATCAACTTTTACATGAACTTGCAGAACTTGTCCCGGTTTCAATAAATCCTTTGCCTTCTCCAACCATGTTACATCGAAAACCGTCACGGAAATCCCATTATCGGCAGCAAGCGCTGCACTTTCAGGCCTCGAAGCCCCAAGTACAAGAATCGGAGCCAATATTCCTTTTTTCCGTAAAGCAAGAGCCTCATCTAAGAAAGCGACACTTAAAAAATCAGCCCCCGCTTCAAGCGCGGTTTTAGCCACTTCATAGTCCCCGTGGCCATAAGCATTCGCTTTAACGACAGCGAAAAGACTAACGCCATTTCTCAGTCTATTTTTCATTGAAGAGATATTTTCAAAAATATTATCCAAATTTACTTCTGCCCACGTATCCCGATGAAAGTTTTTCGTTTCCAAGCCCATTTCCTTCTTTCCTGCACTCACAATAAGATTCTTCCCAATAGCGAAGTTTTCGTTTCATTATAGGACCATTCTATAACCAACTGATAGAAAGATAAAGTGCTTTTTAACATTGATTCTAATTTCCCAACTTGCCAAACCATTCAAAATGGAAGGGATTTAAAATGTCAACAAGCTGCTTCCCCGCCTATCCTTCCTAGAAGAAACCTTCATAAGGAGACGGGAAACATCAGCTTGTTATGTAATCCTATTTGACCGGATCTCCCCCAACTGAACGGGCGACTTCTATCATCTCTTCCTGTGTTAAGTCCTTTGATGCAATCATATAATCCACACCTTCAAGAGTCCATGCAATTGTATTTCCTGTCATGGCCCCGACTGTATAACCCAAATCAACTGGCTCTCCATTAACATTCGTCGAAACGGAGGTTTGGACTACCTCAGCTTTTTCCTGAACTAATGTAAAACTTTTTGTACCCTCATAGGTCAAAACGACACGTTCTCCCTTTTCCGTCGCAATTTCCTTTTCTTCCGTTAAGTTCATGTCACCAATATTTTCAGGGTATTTTACCGCAAACCCTTCATTTTGGACTTCCGCCATAACAGGCGCTTCAAGTTGTGCACTTGTCATGTTTTTCTTCATATCAAATGAATCTTTATCAAAAGTCGTATCGAATTTCACTTTTGAAAATTCAACAAGGACTAATGCGGTCTTATCGGGGTCCATGACTTTTACACTGACCGGAGATAAATCTTTTTTGTTTATAGTAATCTCTTGGTACGGCAACATTTTATTGTTTTGGTAGCGCGTTTTCGTTTCAAAGACATAATGTTTATCCGTTTCTTTATATGTCGCACTTTTATCTTCCGTAATGTCTTTCACCAGCGACTCAAACAAATAGGCCTGACTGCTGTTCTCCGGCCACTCGCTTTGAAATTTGAAGCTCTTATTCAAAGCTGGCGTCAAAACATATACACCATCATCATTTTTCAAAATCATCTGGCTTTGATCTTTCTCTTCATTTTTAAGATTTACGCGGTAAAAGGAAGGGTCCTTATGCCAAATTTCCACGTTATACACTTGAGGTTCCGTCCCCATCTTCAATGTCATTATCGCGTTAGCTTTATACCCTTTCATTTCGCCAAGCTTCTCATTCAATTCACTCACTACATCACCCTGTGATTTTTGGCCGCAAGCAGAAAGAGCAAGCAAGAGCATGATCCCTGCAAAAAGCATTAACATCTTCTTCATCTTTTCAACCCCTTTTTGTCATTTGAACGTAAAAGGGAGAGGAAAAGGCAGGATCCGGACATTGGCTCGACTGATGTCTTAGATTCCTCAGCATTTTAGACACGGATCAATTCGACCCGGCTAAAAACTTTTCGAGAGCACCTACTCTGCCATGTACCTTTTACCGGGCCTTGTCTCCCTATAGCACTAAATGTATATGAGACAACCTAAAGGTTTATGACCCGATTGGACAAAACTCAAATCACCCTTTCGATTACGACCTGAGCAACCGCATAATCCCTGCTGTGGCTAATAGAAAGATGGACCCCTTCAGAAAACGGCTTTGAAATCACTGGCTTTCCTTTATCATCAGATATGATTTCGATATCCAAAAAGGACAAGTGCTTACCTATCCCTGTACCGTACGCTTTTGAAAAAGCCTCCTTTGCTGCAAAGCGCCCAGCAAAATACTCGATTTTCCTTCTTCCATTTAACTTTTCGAAAATCGAGATTTCCCTTTCAGTTAATATTCGTTTCTTTATACGGGGTTGCCGGTTAATCAATTTTTCCATTCTATCCAATTCAGTAATGTCGACGCCTATACCTTTAATCAAATTGACACCTCTTCTATTAAATTAATAAGTTGCATATTATTAGAAGGACTCTTTTACCTGGAAATGACAATATGTATCTTATTTAAAACGATAATAAGGAGGAATCCATGTTTACAAGAACAGAAAGCTTCCGCGAATACACCCATTCATATCGAGCTGTGACTGTGCTCATACTCATTATGATGATTGTTTTCGTTCTCGTCCTTTTCCCTATATTTCCTGGTAATGTAATTTTTTATTATGGAACAGGTGTGAACTTATTCATCGCTGATGGACAATGGTGGCGTTTGATCACCCCCATCTTTTTACATAGCACGTTCACACATTTACTGTTTAATGGTTTCTCACTTGCCATATTTGGTCCATTCCTAGAGAAATTTCTTGGATCCGTAAAGTTTTCAATCTTCTTTTTATCGACCGGAATCCTTGCTAACATCGCAACCTTTCTAATTAAACCACTGACATATAACCATATAGGTGCCAGCGGTGCAATTTTTGGTTTATTCGGTTTCTTTTTTTACCTTGTACTGTTTAATAAGACTAATTTTACGAACAACGAAAGAAATACAGTATATACCCTGACCGGAATTGCCATTATCATGACTTTCATTCAACCACAGATCAACGTTGTCGGACATTTGGCCGGTATAGCAATCGGCGCTTTAACAGCCCCATTATACTCGAGAAAAAAGTGGTAGGACAAACAGCCGACTCTTTCCATTCATTCATTGGGAGTCGACTGCTTTTTTAGGTAAATACCATGTTTTAATTAATCGGCAATCTTTTTCTTCCACATCCACAACCATGCCGACCCGGGAGCTAACTCCAGATTTAATAGATGCTGAAATCGTAGCTAATTCTTTTCGATTCTGAAACCAACTTTTTTTATATGTGATTGATTGAATTCTGCTTCTCTGCATGATCAATGTTTGCTTTGAGAAAAAACGGCTGCTCAGTTGCAACAAATTCCCTTCTATCCCCCATCCTGCATCTTTATATTGCATGTAAGCCCAAAAGACCGCCAACGGTAAAAGTAAAAGAGAAAGAAAACCCCAAGGCCTGCCAAACCATACCAAAGCACCGATGATTGGGATGATGTATAGAACCTTGCGTAATACAAACCGCGAAAGTGCACACTTAGGTATCGATGTCATCTCCATGGTTGTTTGATAAACCGGTAAAATTTCCAGGAGTTTTTCATGTAAATGCTTCTTCTTGATCAAAGGGAACAGCATGATGGATAGGCTTTCTTTATCATCCATACTGCCTCCTGCATATTCAATATAAACTGTCGCCAATCCCAATGGTTTCCGAATCAAATTCTCCATGATCCTGATACCTTGCACTTTATGGATAGGGATTGTCAGCTGCCTTTTCTCGAGAAGCCCTCTGGAAATAACGATTTCCTCATCCGTTTTTATTACGGTAAAAGAAGCATATTTAATTACCATACTTAATGTGGCCAGTACATAAACCACCAATAAGGCCACTAGGGCAAGCACTGTAAGAACAATGGTTCCCATTCCAATAAAATCTTCATAACCCTTAAATATCCGCTTAAAAGGTATTATTTCATCAAACTGTGAAATAAAAGCGATCCCTCCAGATAAAAAAACACCTACCGCTCCCGAAGTGGCAGCCATAACGAATAATTGCGGAAGCGTCTGCTTAAAAACAGAAGATGATTTTGCCGCATCTTCATTTCCCCACACTTCATCTTTATCCTTATCAAGGGGGTTATTAGTATTGTTGCTTTTCTCCTGGCTTATAAAAGCATTGATTCGTTCCGCCTCACTTTTTCTTATGGCCGATAAAACAGCATCAGCCTGAGCCCCGCCTGCAGTTTCAATATTCAACTTCACCAGCCGGAATATCCTCTGTATGATGCCCTCTGAAATATCTATGCTATGAATGCGATCAAACTTTATATACCGCTTCTTCCTTATGAGTACTCCGGACTCAATTCTGAACTCGCCGTCTTGTATGCTATATGTAAAACGTAACCATCGAAGGAATGCATTTATTATCAGTAAAAGTACAATAATGGCAATGACTAGCGGTTGAACCCATCCAGGAATCCCTTCATTCTTCCCAGGAATAACGACAACTAGTATAAAAGGGATAACTAACTCCTTCACCGATTTAATAATATTAAGCAATACAGCTATAGGGTGGAGCCTTTTAGGTTCAGACATCTTCTTCCTCCACACTCGCCATTCTGGAAATATAGTGCCTTAATTCATCTGCCTCTGCAAGGTCCAGTGCAGGTATAACGTGAAGGGTCGCTGCAGTGGAGATTTCAACGGAGGCTAAATCATATTTTCTTAATAATGGTCCTTGCTTCGTTTCAACATGCTGAACCCTAATCATTGGTATGAGTGTTCTTTTAATGACAAAAATACCACTTTGGATATCAATTTCCGTATCCCTTACTTCGTAACGCCATCTCTTCCATTTCACCGAAGGAATCAGAGAGATGGTCAAATATGGTTGGATTATCGAAATTATGATCCACGCTCCAAAAACCCAATATGTCCAATTAAAAACGATTGTAAGCACGAGTACGGCGATGCTTATAATCCATGTTATTGAACAGCTTATAAGACCATTGATTTTCCATACGGTCAAGGCCTTATTCGATATACGATTTTCAGGTTCCATGCGGTTCCCCTCTTCTGTACAGGTATTTTGAATGAAACGTATCATTCATCCTTCGCTTCATCCATTATACTATAATTAAATGCGGGGTTTTAACCACTTTTCAAACAAAGTCCTTGAACCGTTCATCCAAAAACTTCTGCTCATTTTTAAACCCATGGAATATGGATATGCATATAAAAAAATGCCGCTCAAATGAGCGGCATTTCCAATTCAATTAAATTTTATTTGATTTTTCTCTTTTTTGGCTCGTGCTACGGTTTCCGTAACCATTCGATTTACGGTTCGTGCTTGGGCGTTTACTTGATCCGCTACCGTAATCTTTTCTGCCTGAAGAACTGCGGCCATTGCGTTGTCTGTTACTAGAAGAACTGCTTCCTCCACGATTGCGGCGCATTGGAGATGGAGACTCTTCCGTTAACTTGATTGGCGTTTGATCCGGTTCTTTTGTCATTGATTTAAGCATAGCTGCAACTAAATCCGCCGCACTATGTTTTTGTAATAACTCTTCCGCTTGACCAAGATATAATGATAAATCATCATTCTCGATTGTAGTCAGAATTTTTTCCGTTACTGCTTTTTGTTGACCTTCCAACGCTTCAGTTAACGTAGGGGTCTTAAGTTTCTCCATACGTTTTTTCGTTGTATGTTCAACTGCATGCAGTTGACCTCTTTCCCGTGGTGTTACAAACGTAATTGCAATACCGTGTTTACCCGCACGTCCTGTACGTCCAATACGGTGAACGTAGCTTTCTGGATCTTGAGGGATATCAAAGTTGTATACGTGAGTTACGCCGGAAATATCAAGTCCACGTGCAGCCACATCAGTAGCAACAAGGACATCGATGCTTCCTTCTTTGAATTTTTTCAAAACGGACAGACGTTTCGCCTGGCTTAGGTCACCATGAATGCCTTCAGCCATATAACCGCGGATATTCAATGCAGAAGCCAATTCATCTACACGGCGTTTCGTACGTCCGAAGACGATAGCAAGATCCGGTGTTTGAATATCGAAAAGGCGTGCAAGTGTATCGAATTTTTCACTTTCTTTTAACTCCAAGTAATATTGTTCGATGCGATCCACTGTCATTTCTTTCGCTTTTACACGTACAAGAACTGGTTCTTGCATGAATCTTTCAGCAATTTTACGGATTGGATCAGGCATTGTAGCTGAGAAAAGCAATGTTTGCCTTTCGTCAGGAACCGTTGAAAGGATCAATTCGATATCCTCAATGAATCCCATGTTAAGCATTTCATCTGCTTCATCAAGAACTACAGTGTGAACTCCGCCTAATTTAATATTTTTACGTTTGATATGATCTAAAAGACGACCAGGTGTACCAACGATAATATGTGGTTTTTTCTTTAAAGCACGGATTTGGCGGTCGATATCTTGTCCACCATAAACCGCTAATACACGGGCGCGTTTTCCGTAACCAAGCTTGAAAAGTTCTTCGGAAACTTGGATGGCAAGCTCACGTGTAGGTGCAATAACAATCCCTTGCACATTTTCGTTATTAATATCGATGTTTTCCATCAATGGGATACCGAATGCAGCAGTTTTACCAGTTCCAGTTTGCGCTTGACCAATGATGTCTTTACCTTCAAGAGCTAGAGGTATCGTTTGGGATTGAATCGGGCTCGCTTCCTCAAATCCCATTTTTTCTATTGATTTCATAGACGTTCTATCTAATCCTAATTCGCTAAACAATGTCAATGTTTTCGTACTCCTTTTTATATCGTAAATTTACACGTGCATTCATGGATCATGCACAGATGTTTAGTTCAAATCCTCATCATCATGACGGATGTTCTACTTTATCTCTTATGAAAAAGTTTATCATTATCACCTAAAAGTATGTCTGCCTTTTAGTTCAAATGAACTCAATATGATTTTTTAAAAAGGAAATATACCAGCACGAACATTCACTGGCATTTTTAGTTTCGCGCACGTGTAAACTTATCATTAACATACGCTCATCTTTTTAAAAGTACATGTAACCAAAATTAAATTCAATATGGAAAATTAAAAGTAGCATAAACGGATGTTTCACCGTTTTATTCAGGTGAGGGCTGCTGCACCTATTATTCATCAGACTTAAAAGACTGTATGAACAAAACTTGACGAGAGCCAAGATTCTTATACAAAACAGGCCCGGTGCGTTGAGGATTTGCAGAAGTGGAAAAGCGCTAAAATGCGGCTTGATTCCCTAATAGCTACTAAAGCCGCCAAGAAATGCAGCTTTTATATATGACCAGACGCGCGGCCTATTTAATCTAAAATAATCTCAAGAATGAACTCATGAAACATGTAAGAACATACAATTTTGTTGCCTCAACCTGATTAATTTAAATAATCATCAATGATAAGACATTTAAACTCATACTTCATATTACCATTTTCAAACTGTTATTGCAATAAAGGATATCTCCCCATTTATGGTTACTAAAAACTTTAGATCGTTTCAAAAAATAGGGGAATTTGATATTCCCACATGGAAATGTGCATCTGAAATACGTTTGAGTAAGAATATAGCATGTTCATTCAATGTGCCATTCTACCGGTTGAAATGTGTCACATTGGTTTTTATTTTCCCTTTAGAGAAGCACACGGATTGATTCACCACCAACAGGATTACCGTAGTTACTATATCCAAGTATGAGTAAATGGATTATTTAATATTTGAGCAATCAATAAATGATTTTACAAAACGAACATCTGTTTATATACATGATATGTGTTTAATTCAAATAGTTTCAACAAACTTTATTCAGGAAGGATTAGTCCGAATCAAAAGGCCACCTTACACGGTTACTCCTTTAGAAAAAGAAAGGACTTATTACCAATCCCCTATACATTACCGGATATATAATACCATTATATTTCGAAATTTCTATTAATTATTTAAAAAACGGTAGTAAATAAGTCTGAATACAGTATGATTGACCTATAAATAAAACAATGGGGGTTATATGAATATATACACTATAGATGTTCCTTTATGTAAGGAATTTGGTCTGATGTTAAAGAAAATGAACAAGCAAGTCACCTTTTTGGAGGATCCACTCAATCAAAGTCTTCTATTCCAGGAATCAACGGACTTAATGAAATCATTATTTATTTTACCTTTATACATATCAAAAGATTCTTGGCAGCAAACCTCGTTGTTCGCCTTAGCTGAAACTTATGAAATCCCTATCTTATTTATTTACAAACGTGCTTTAGGTATAGAGACCCCTCTGGCGTTACCAGAAAGGACCTTTTATGAAACCATGGCTGTCCCTGCCGATTCAGTAGAAGTCAGGATTAAATTAAAGTCACTCCAAAACATCAGCATGCAACTGTTTTCAGCGAAATTGAAGGGGCAGGAGCTAGAAAAGATCAACCAGAAATCAGCAATGAGCCTGCGAATTGCAAAGGGCTTTCAACTTTCAGGTTTACCCTTGTCTATCAATAAACAAGATATAGAGGTCAAAGGGCTTTCCCAGCCTTCTAGTGAACTGTCAGGGGATCTATTTTACTGGACGGAGATTGGCGACAGGACATACGTCTTCATAATGATCGACTTATGCGGAAAGGGCATTCATACGGCACTCATAAACATGTCCATACGCACTTTGATACCTGAGCTTATCAAACGCGTAAAAGACCCCATCTTCATAACGGAGGAACTGAATAAACATATGCGGGATCTATTTCAAGGAGTTAAAAGGGAATATAAAAACCATACTTGTTTTACAGCCTTCATTGCATACGTGGATACAAAGGAGCGACGCATCGAATATGTCAACTTTGGACTTCCTTCAGCCTTTTTGTATTCCCCATGCACCAATCAATTCCTCAATTTGAATGAAGGGACTATACCCATAGGGCTAAGTCCTGAAATGCCCATAAAAAAAATAGTATTTCATTATGAACCAGGAAGCCGTTTCTTCATCTATACAGATGGACTTTCTAAAATTCCAGCACCATCCGCAATCGACCGATCTGGCAATGTCGAGAGTGAATTCATCGAAAATATCCATCTTGATACACATGACCTTCTTCAGGAGTTACTTGTTTCAAGGATGAGGCATTCAGTGATTGACGATGATATCTGCATTATTGCCGGGACACTTTATTAAGTACGATAAAAAAGGCCGATTCAAAAGAAACGGCCTTTTCTATTCTTTTTTATTTTTGTAAGGCTTGAACGACTTCCTCAAGCTTCATGCCCCTAGAAGCTTTAACGAGAATGATGTCATTTACCTGTGTAGACGACTTAAGTTCCTCTATAAGTTTCTGCTTATCTTGAAAAGGACGGACATTCTCTGATGAAAAAGCCTTGCTCGCTCCCTTCGCAATAAACTCTGCTAAAGGACCATACGTGAAGATCTTATCGATCCGCTCATTAGAAATCAATTCACCAATTTTCAGATGAAAGTCTTTTTCCTGTGGCCCTAACTCCAACATGTCTCCCAGTACAAGGATCTTTTTCTCGAAACCAGATAATCCCTCAATCAACTCTACAGCTGCCTTTACTGAAGTTGGACTGGCATTATATGCATCATTGATGATTTTCTGCCCTTTTGCCCCCTGGACCAATTCCATCCTCATATTAGTTAACTGAATGGTAGACAGACCTTTATGGATCGCTGCAACATCTACATGGAATTCTTTAGCAACCAAAATGGCTGCCAATGCATTAAGAACATTATGATGACCTAAAACCGGTATCTCATAATTGATATCCTTTTCATCACATGCAATGGTAAACGTTGTACTGTCTGCCCCTTGGTTAATGGTCTGTGGAAACAAATCATTTTGTTCCGTACGTCCAAAAGAAATTACGTTTAAATCCGGAAAATCTTTTTTGATCCGATTGCGAAGCAATGGCTCATCACCATGATATATCAGCGTTCCATCTTTCGCCAAACCTTCGACAATTTCCAACTTCGCATTCGCAATTTCCTCGCGTGATCCTAAATCCAATAAGTGTGATTCACCGATATTGGTAATGATCGCTACATCAGGCTTTGCCATTTTGGATAAAAACTCAATTTCGCCACGGCTGCTCATTCCCATTTCCAAAACAGCCGCTTCAGTATCCTCTTCCATCGAAAGCACCGTTAGTGGTAAACCTAGATGATTATTGAAGTTTCCATTGGTTTTATGAACTTTATAGGTAGTTGCCAGCAGCGCAGCCGTCATATCTTTCGTAGTCGTTTTACCGTTGCTGCCTGTAATCCCGACCACTTTTATATCCAACTGCTTTCGGTAAGCACGTGCTAATTGCTGAAGTGCTTTTTCGGTATTTTCAACAATGATTAACGGTAAATCATTGGGAGGATTCGGAACATCCCTTTGCCAAAAAGAAGCCGCCGCTCCTTGTGCTAAAGCTTGCTTGACATATTGATGACCGTCAACCTGCCCACCCTTAAGCGGAATGAACAAACACCCTTCCTTAACCGTTCTTGAATCGATGGTAACCCCATTTATTCCTTTGGACTGGAATGAAGTGATATCATTCAATCCATCTGCCATTTCATGTACTTGTTTCAACGTTCTCTTTATCATTTTGTTCCTCCTACATTCATCGAACCGTTAATCGCTCTCTCCCTCTTCTTCCATTAACCAAACGAAGCAGAAACCAGTGTAAATCGAACCGGCTCCTGCTGATTGTAATCCATCAGATCAATTTTTGAAGAATTGTGAAGTTCACTGATACATTACCTGCATGATCAAACTGTATATTTGATTTGTTGTTTTTCTTGATGACGTTCCAAGGCAAGTTTCACGAGTTTTTCAATTAACGCTGGATAGTCGACACCTGTGTGCTTCCACAATAATGGAAACATACTGAAAGGAGTGAACCCGGGCATTGTATTCACTTCATTAATATAGATTTGGCCCTCTTCCGTTAAGAAGAAATCAGCTCGAACCAATCCAGAGCAATCCAATGACTTAAAGGCCGTAATGGCCATTTCAGATAAAGCTGCGTACTCGCTTTCCTTTATCTCCGCTGGGATGACCATCGCTGAATTACCGTCAACATATTTTGCTGAATAATCATAGAAGGAGAAATCTTTCTTAGGGATGATTTCTCCTGCCACTGAACATGATGGGTCATCATTGCCAAGAATGCCAAACTCAAGTTCACGGGCTACGACCCCTTCTTCAATGATGATCTTCCGATCGAATTGAAAAGCTTCCGCAACCGCTTTTTCCAATTCATCAGCATCATTACATTTGCTGATACCGACACTCGAGCCTAAATTAGCTGGTTTGACAAAACAAGGGTACCCCAATTCATCAGCTACCTTTTCAATGGCACTTTCAGTATTTTTTTCCCATTCAGAACGAATGAACCAAGTGTATTTAACTTGAGGAAGCCCCGCTTGGGCAAAGATGTTTTTCATGATAACCTTATCCATTCCAGCTGATGAAGCTAAAACGCCATTGCCTACATAAGGGAGATTCAATAATTCCAGCATCCCTTGTACTGTCCCGTCTTCTCCATTTGGTCCGTGAAGCAATGGGAAAATTACGTCATACCCTGTTGATTCACTATTTTCATCAGTTGAATGTGCCTGCAAGGCAAGAGGCGAGTTCAATTTGTCCGACGAAAAAGTCAAAGCCTCCACACTCTCGGCAGGCCCTGTTAACATCGGTCCATTAATCCATGAACCCTCTTTTGTTATGTAAATCGGATATATATCAAACTTTGCTAAATCGAGAGCCTTAATCACCGCTAAAGCCGTCTGCATAGAAACCTCATGCTCCGCAGATTTTCCACCATAAAGCAAACCAAGTTTAGTTTTCATGAGTTATTACCCTCCAATATTCTTTTAACCATGTTCATTGTATCATTTTACACTAAAACGGGAAAAGCGAAACTTCCATCATTGGTTCTTTTCCAATGATGGTTAGTTAAGCCATTCGGGCATTTACAGGCTGTTTTTTACACATATTTTTAAATTGCATTTTCATTTGATACCCTTCGACCGTCATTTTCATCGATACCTTACAGCCTGTTAATGCGGGGAAAAGCGAAACTTCCATCATTGGTTCTTTTCCATTAATTACCAACAGCGGAACACAGGTTAGATTCGCCACATCCTGTGGCAACACCTGTGCTTGCATATCCTATGCGTCGCATTCGGGCTTTACAGGCTGTTTTTTACACATATTTTTAAATTGCACTTTCATTTGATACCCTTCGACCGTCATTTCCATCGATACCTTACAGCCTGTTAATGCGGGGAAAAGCGAAACTTCCATCATTGGTGCCTTTCCAATAAGGAATATAGGCCAAAGCCACAACTCCCTGTCTCCTGTGCGGCGTCCTCCCTTATCTTTTATGCAATAGATAGTAAGTCTTACACCTAAAAAAACAAAGATATCAAATAATCCAACCCACGCATCCGGAAATTGGGATCAGAATAATGATTCATTTTTTATAACACTTTCCCATACTTTTTCTTTTCGATTAAAGGTGATAAAAACATCCGGCTCCTTAATATTTCTATCCGAAAAGTCATCATGCATCTCATCCATGTTTAAATAATCCCCTACCACCCATGCCGGTATCTCAATCTTCGTTCTTGAGTACTTGACATGCCGAAAGGAAAAAATGAGCCCCTCTGCCATAATATGAGCCAATGAAGAAATGATTTCTGCAGGAATGGCCGTCAGCTCTCTTTTCTTTCTGATTCCAAGCCACGTCCTCTCCACTTTTAACGGCTCCAGCTTTAGCGGAATCAGACTCCCTAACATCATATAATATGTAGAAAGTGAACGAAAATAAATTTTGTTGAACCAGCCATCATCCTGGGCAAGGTACACAAATTGATTATTCAATTTACGGAAAAATGGAGGATCCAGATGGGTTTTTGCATGCCCTAAATATAAAAGTTCAGCTAATTCCCTTCCATCCAATTCATCCAGCCCTTCCTCTTCTTCAAAATCAATCCAACAGAAATCTCCATATGCCCGGACATTTTCTTTAACGAGCTTTGCAATATCCTCAGATGAAGCGCTATCGAGCAGGACATTCAAATTGTATTCCCCACCATCGAATTGATGTTTCAATAATAAGATGGAATCCAAGGTATATGGCAGCGAATAGACAAATTCGCGAAAATTGAGTCCATTAAAAAGGACAAACCGTTCGGAAGCCTGCATATGCATATATAAGATATCATTGTTATCATTCTTCATAACCTGGTCCCCTCCGAGCTCTCAATCAATAATGTTATTTTATCAAACTTTTGGGTTTTCAAGTAAGTTATATAACCCAGAATATTATTCATCATCTGCATCGTATGAATAATGTGAATACCTGAACTCTATAATCACCTACGGTTAAGGAACGAACTCGATAATTTTAAATATCCATAATAGTGAAAAATAAAGAGTTGGAGGAATTGACGACGGGTAAAATTGAATAAGGTTTTATCATTAATTCTTTTCATGAGGAAGCTTCCCTTTAAAAAACTTTTCGTTTGCACCTTCTGGCACGTCAAATATAAAGGATACGCTTTTCAAACACAAAAAATCCAGAGTGACATATCACTCTGGATTTTTTGTATTAAGAAACTTGTTCTAATTCTTTATCGGAAGGAGGGTTGAATTGACCTTCCCATTTAGAGATGACGATTGCTGCAAGTGAATTCCCGATAACGTTTACTACTGTACGTCCCATATCAAGAATACGGTCGATACCGGCAATAAATGCTAAACCTTCAATAGGAATACCCACTGTTCCTAATGTCGCTAAAAGAACTACGAAGGATACACCTGGTACACCCGCAATACCCTTAGACGTGATCATTAACACTAACATTAGCGTAATTTGCTCATAAGCACTTAAATCGATTCCGTACATTTGAGCGATGAAGATAGCTGCCAACGCTTGGTATAATGTTGAACCATCAAGGTTAAAAGAGTATCCAGTTGGAATAACAAATGTAGCTATATGTTTCGGACATCCCGCTTTTTCCATTTTTTCCATAAGTTTCGGAAGAACCGCTTCTGAACTTGCTGTAGAGAACGCAAGTACCAATTCTTCTTTTAGAAGTTTAATCAATGTAAAGATATTGAATCCTACAAATTTTGCAATAAGACCCAGAACGACAATTACAAAGAAAATCATTGTTCCGTATACAGAAAGCGCTAACTTACCTAACGGAATTAAAGATTCCAAACCGAACTTGGAGATGGTCACACCGATTAGTGCAAATACCCCAATAGGAGCAAATTTCATGACCATATTAGTTAGGTAGAACATTCCTTCTGCTGTACCTTGGAAGAAACGGAATACTGGTTTACCTTTTTCACCGATAGCCGCAATACTAATTCCAAACAATACGGAGAAGAAAATGATCGCTAACATATCGCCTTGTACCATAGCTTGTACTGGATTGGATGGTACAATGTGAACAAGTGTATCTACAAACGATTCATGCTGCTTAGTTTCTGCTGTATCAACATAAGTGGAGATATCAGTTTTTTCCAGATGATTCATATTTACGCCAACACCAGGCTGGAGGATATTCGCGGAAATTAAACCAACAGCAATCGCAATCATAGTTACCACCACAAAGTATGATATTGATTTAGCTCCTAGTTTACCTACTGCTTTTAAATCACCTACACCCGCAACTGCAACGATAAGACTTGATACAATGATTGGCACAACAATCATTTTAATCATTCGTAGGAAAATGTCTCCGAATGGCTGTAAAAAGTTTTGGGCCGTCTCATTACCATAAAAAATGGCACCAACGATAATCCCTAGAATTAAACCAATGAAAATTTGGCTAGCTAAACTTAACTTGAATTTCTTCATATACTTTCCTCACCTTCCATAAAGTCTTTGATGCAAAAACGTTTTGTCTCGGTAAGGGAAACAAGATACTAATAGAAAGAAAGTAATTTTTCTTTTTTTGAAAAACTCTGTCTTTACGCCGAAAAAAAAGACACTTCATGTGTCGATTTCATATTGGCGTGAATATTCACACATGTTCCCTTAAAGACGCTGACGAGGTTAGCTGTCGGGTTAGGAATTGGAAACACAATTTGCCCTTTCATTTCTGAATTCACCCCTAGTGGATTAAAATCCACAAAAATGGTTCCCCCGTTCTTGGAATAAGATTAAGCGAGTTAACTTATAATAAAATATTATACTAAAAAGGTTAATCTGTAAATGTTTATTCTCATCCATTTTAGAAAAAGTCTTTAAATATATCTGAATATTCTGCATTCTAGATGATTGCACCCAGTATTACACTTCCCGATTTTTAGTCATTTAAGCTATATGGATATATAAATAATAACTAATTTGACATCCCCTTTCTTTATGAAAGAAGCAGTTATTTTTCCAAAATGCCAAGTAACAGATACCTTACTTTTTCCCTAGAGGTGAATTTTTTATAAGTTGCAGTTTTCACTTTTTCAAATTGAATTGGGGTAATAAAATAAGAATGGTTCTTCGCTACCCTATTCGGTTCTAGCAGGATGACATCACCTACTGACGGTCCCTTTATTAGTTCCTGCTTACCTTCTGCTTTAAGCCCTTTTGAAATGTAGTGTTTATCCACATACCCTTTTTTAGTCAATTTGTAGACATGCGGCTTTTTTTGGTAATGCACTGCCTCGATGGGAATGGCGGGTACACCAGCTTTCTCATTGGTTATTACAGCAAGGTTGACTTTGGATCCCACCAACAAAGATTCGGTTTCTTCACCCTCCGGTTCGATTAAAGCCTGAAATGGAAATTTGTTATCCCTTTTTAGTGACGGCTCTTCTGCTGGATAGGAATGGATACGGCCTATCGTTCCTTTCAATGACTTTTTTAAATCAGAGGAACTTGCTTTTATAGTCATGCCCACTTTAGCTTTTTTCATCTCCTCTTCAGAGAAATTACCTTCAATTGCCATATTTGTTGAAACGATGGATATAATGGGGTTTTTCAGGTTTTTATTGATATTTTTAACTACACCATCAGCTTCACTCGTCGTTACAATCGCGCTAGCCTGCTCCTCAATTGAACTTAATTTAGCATCAAGCATTTTCACTTTTTCATTCAAACTGTTTTTTTCGAGTTCTTGCTTGTACATTTCTTGCTCAATGTTGCTTTTAATAAGATCTGAAGAGCTTGTTGTTATATTAATATCCAAGTTATTTTTCACCGATTCATCAATGACCGCTTTATCAGGATCACGGGTCAGGGCCCCTTGAGAAGCCCTTAACTTCCTAATATATTCGTCAATCCCTACAATTTCTCCCTCAGCAGCAGTTTTCTCCGCTTCCAAATTCGCTTTAAGTGCATCAAGTTCGGTTGTCGTATACTCAAACAACGAGGAGCCAGCCGCTACAGCATCCCCCTCTTTTACAAGGAATTTCTTAAAATCATTTTTCTTGGTTTCAAAATAGATATCGTACTCTTCTACAGGTTTAATTACCCCATTTGTTTGAATAGTATCCGTAATTGTATCTTTTTTTACCATTGACCAGTTTTCCACGAAAACAGTTCGTTCCGCTTTGCTTCCTTTTTTTTCAATAAGGTATATGTTGACGGTTATTAACACAATCGACGCAATAGAGACCGCTGTTATTTTCCATTTCCCACTCATTCTTTTCACCCGCCTTATACAAATACGCCCACTTGGATGTATGCTAAAAAGGCTTTAACAAACCACGTGGCCAGATAGAATAGAACAATCATTACAAGGACCAAATAATTATTTCGTTGTGAAAACTCCTTTAAATAGAAATATTGCAGGGCAATAATAAGAAATTGAAAAATGGTGATTTCGCTGAAAAAGTGAATAAAGTAATCACTTCTGAGAAAATACTGACCGATGACTCCCAATGAAAAAAGATTGGAATCATTGCCTATATCCATTAATACGAATAGAGGAATCAGTAATGCTTTTTCCAATAATTGCAACCCGAAAATGATCATTTGAACGATAACTAATTTTATGTATGGGATATCGGTAACGATCCAAAAGAAAAGGGCTGCTAAAAATATGTAAATGGATGGGTAGATAAGGCTTGCTATTATGTTGCCGCTCAATATCAGAAACTTTCCTGCTTCAAATTCATTAACACTCATCTTCGTGATTTCTTTAGAAAATGATTCAGAACCAATGCCAAAATAACCACCAATAGCAAATACTATAATACTAAGAAAATATAAAAATAGTAATTTCCATCCAAGCCGTGTGACTGCCTCTGCATTTTGCAGTTGATAACGACTTCGATGAGGCTCTAAAATGCCCTTTAACAATCTGACCTGGTACACCATATGTGTTCCTCCTGCAAAAAATGATATATCATCCTATATTTTATCTTATTTTGGAAACAATTGCAGAAATAAGGAATGAATGAAACAAAAAAAACACATACACTTACCCTTAACATGTAATCCTCCTCACCAATTTGGAGTTAATACCGATAAATGATGGCCAAGTACTTTAATTCGAGTAGGTGTTTGACTATAACTCTCTCCATCCATATCCACATCAAGTGGCCTCTTGTTTTCAATAGTCATGCTACCGGCCTGCACATAAGTCACACCAGACTCCGAGCTCAAATTTTCAATCCATGAACGTTTCATCGCTATTATTTCTAAAAATGCACCAAAGCTTGCGTTTTCCAAGATGGCAACGCCAAAGATCCCATCGTCTGGACTAACCATGGGAAAGGGGAGTAAATTAGTACCGATAAAACATCCATTCAAGACCAAAATCATGATTGCTTCCCCTTCAATGAAATTCCCATCATACTCAAGTTTATAGGAAAAGGGTGCATTATCACCAATCGTCCTTACTGCACTTAATAAATATCCTATCTTTCCGAACCTGTTTTTTTCCTGCACATCAATATTGCTTGATGCCTCAGTAATAAGCCCGATTCCCCAAAAGTTGGAGAAATAGTCATCGTTGGCCTGACCGATGTCAATTGAACGAACTTTTCCATTTACTATTGCCTCCGCAGCCTGACGAACATTTTGAGGAATCTTTAATGTTCTTGAGAAGTCATTGCAAGTCCCTCCAGGTAATATCCCAAACAACGGCCGCTTCCCAAGGGGTGAAAGGCCATTTACACACTCATGTACGGTTCCATCTCCTCCTAATACGAAAACTACATCCATGTCTTCACCATATTCCGAGCAGAATCGACATGCATCCCCTTTTTCCTTCGTTTGTAGAATAAGGAACTCATCAATATGAGGAGCTATTACTGGAAGACATTCCTCAAGATTCCTCTCGAGTTTATTGTTCCCGGCCTTTTTATTATAAATCAGCATTCCCTTTTTCCATCTCATGATTCTTGCCTCCATACTAATAAAAGAATTTTCCTACTACTTATACTTTTTCCTAAACCCCAGATTTTGAAACTCATACATAATCAAATATAGAAAAATTCATATGGCTTTGAACTCTAAGATATCAACAAAAAAAGAGGCTATACGCCCCTTTCTGTAATTCCTTCATATATTCGTCAAATATTCCTTCATCGTTAAGACAAGCTTTGAACACAAAGGACTTCGTTTTTCATTTTTTTCCAAAAACAACAAAAGGCTTTCCAAGATAATGGGACTTGGCCTAACTTTTGAAAACTCTTCTTGAATTGCCTTTAAAGCTTCCCTATTTTTACTTGTTTCCACTTCCAACATCCTGCTGATGATCGAATGGATTTCCTCTTTTGGGCTCAAATCCCGCAGTGAGCATTCTGGTATAGGAAATTGTTTCAATAATGGATCTTCCATGTTTTGCAGGCTTGCAATAATTGAATCCATACGGTTCAACATGAAGCTAGGTAACAACTCCACATCGAAAGCATTTTTTTTCCTGATCAATATTCCGATATATCCTTTGAAAAGTGAATCTAATATTATTGTGCAATCCGGCAGAAGGTCAGCCGAAAGTCCGGGGTATATCTCAATGATTTTACGCTTGAACCAAATCAATCCCTCTTCATGGATATAATGTAAAAACCGATCAAGTTCTTCGCTGATATGGAGCATTTGTTCCTGCATCAGCATTTGAATTAAGTTTGTATTTCCCGTCATATGCTCCATGTGAACAGTGATTTGCCTCAAAAATTTGTCTTTACTAGACAATGAAGCGTCTAACTCAAGATCAAGTAATGAGTCCGTCAACGCTTCATAATAATATTTAAAAATGGAGACGAGTAACTCTTCCTTCGATTTAAAATAATTATAAAAAGATCCCTTTGCTATCCCACATTTTTCAGCAATTTCCTGAACGGAGGTGGCATGATAACCTTTCTCCGCGAAAAGTTCTACAGATTTATCTATGATCATTTTATGTTTTTCATTCATCAAATTCATCCTATCTCTTAAAAGTCTGTCCAATCATGACCAATCAGTCATATCTTTCAAATTGTATCCCAAAACCCTTGGAATCACAACGATAAAACTAACAGATATTATCTATTGCAATCATAATCCTTATGCTATATATTTGAGTCTATGACCGATTAGTCACAATTTTAAGTATGGAGGGTACAAGTTTGAACTCAATAATTAAATTTTCCTTGAAGAATAAATTGGCAATCTGGTTGCTTACGATCATCATCGTTGCAGCGGGTTTATACTCCGGTTTAAACATGAAGCAAGAAACCATTCCAAACATCTCGACTCCATTAATAAGTATCTCCACTGTATATCCAGGAGCTGCACCTGAAGAAGTAGCAGATAAACTCACAAACCAGATTGAACAGAAAGTCACAAATTTATCAGGAGTCGAATTAGTCAGTTCATCTTCCATGGCTAATGTTTCTTCCATCCAATTACAATATGACTATGATACGGATATGGACGACGCTGTAAAAACAGTTAAAGAAGCATTAGAGAAAATAGAACTGCCTGAGGGAGTGGATAACCCAAGCGTATCTAAATTAGAATTAAACGCTTTTCCTGTCGTAGCACTCAGTGTAACAGATAAGGATTCGGATTTACCAGCCCTTACAAAAAATGTCGAAGAGGTGTTAGTACCTAAACTTGAAGGAATCGATGGCGTAACTTCCGTATCAATTTCCGGACAACAAGTAAATGAAGGGAGCCTTGTATTCGATCAAGAAAAGATGGCTCAATATGGGCTCGATGAAGAGACCGTAAAGAAGGTTATCCAGGCCGCAAACATCAACATGCCACTTGGCATATATAACTTTGATGATAAAGAAAAAACGATCGTTGTGGATGGAAACATTTCCACATTAAAAGACCTGAAAAATATAAAGATACCTTTAACGGGTGGTTCTAAAACTGGAACGCCAGCACAAACCATACCCGAAACCAATCAATTATCCCCTGAAATGGCATCGGGTACTGCCCAAGTACAAAATGTCAAATTATCAGATATTGCCGATGTTAAAGTCACCGGTAAGGCTGAGTCGGTTTCAAGAACAAACGGTAGCGAATCGATTGGAATCCAGGTTACAAGATCGCCTGATGCCGATACAGTTGCAATCGTAGACGAAGTAAATAAAGAAATATCGAATTTTAAAGAAGAATTTAAAGGCGTAAGTGTACATACTACGCTAGATCAAGCAAAACCGATTAAAGATTCAGTTGAAACCATGATTAGCAAGGCAATCTTCGGCTGTCTGTTTGCCGTCATCGTTATCATGCTTTTCCTTAGGAACTTTAAAACGACTCTAATTTCCGTCATTTCGATTCCATTATCTTTGTTAGCAGCCCTTTTGGTGCTCAAGCAAATGGATATTTCATTAAATGTTATGACACTGGGAGCCATGACAGTTGCAATTGGCCGTGTCGTCGATGACTCTATTGTCGTAATTGAAAATATTTACAGGAGAATGGCTTTAAAAGGCGAACAATTAAAAGGCGGCGACTTAATACGATCAGCCACTAAGGAAATGTTCATCCCTATCCTTTCATCGACAATCGTTACAGTAGCCGTTTATCTGCCTTTAGCAAGCGTTACAGGGGCTGTTGGGGAACTATTCATGCCTTTCGCCTTAACAATGGTGTTTGCATTAGTCGCTTCATTAATAATCGCCATCACACTCGTTCCGGCCATGGCAGACTCTTTATTTAAAAAGGGACTATCTAAAAAGGAATTAAAATCACATGAAGAAAAACCCAGCAAACTATCTGCATTCTACCGAAAAGCACTTGATTGGTCATTAAACCATAAGTTAATAACTTTCGGTACAGCCATTGTATTATTAGTCGGGAGCTTATTCCTTATTCCAAGCATCGGTGTCAGCTTCATGCCTGCAGATGAGGAAAAAACGATTATCGTTACTTACACTCCAGCGCCTGGCGAATTAAAAGAGGATATTGAAAAGCAAACAGAAAAAGTAGAAAAATACTTCATCGATAAAGATGATGTGAAGACAGTTCAATATACACTAGGGGAAAACATGATGAGTGGCATGATGGGCGGCTCGGGTAACTCAGCTCTCTTCTATGTACTCTATGATGAAGACACCAAAAACTTCGGGGACAAAAAAGAAAAGGTCATAAAGGATTTAACTAGCCTTAATTCACCTGGAACATGGAAACAACAAGAGTTCACTTCAACATCAAGTAATGAAACTACCCTATATGTATACGGAAATACACAAAAAGAAATTGAACCTGTAATCGATGATATTAAAAATATCATGAAGAAAAATAAAGACTTAAAAGATGTTGATACCAGCCTTTCCGATGCTTATGAGCAATATACACTAGTGGCAGACCAGAAAAAGCTAAGTGATGCTGGACTAACAGCGGCACAAATTGGTATGTCCATTGCAAATACGAACAAAGAAGATGCTTTAACTACTATTAAAAAAGATGGTGAAGAAGTCAAAGTATATGTCGAGACAGAAGAAACGACATTTAAAGATAAAAAAGATCTTGAGAACACGAAAATTTCTTCTCCAATGGGAATGGAAATCCCATTAAAAGAGCTTGTAAAAATCGAAGAAGGAAAAGCGTCCGATACAATTAGCCGTCGCGATGGAAAAATTTATGCCGACGTGTCTGCAACTATCAAATCGGATGATGTAGCAGCAGTAACAGCTGAAGTACAAAAGGAAGTTAAAAAATTAGACCTTCCTGCAAGCGTTTCTGTAGACTATGGCGGAGTAACGAAAGATATCCAAGAATCCTTCACTCAACTTGGAATCGCCATGTTAGCAGCCATAGCTATCGTTTACTTTGTCCTAGTCGTTACTTTCCATGGTGGTTTAGCACCAATAGCCATTCTCTTCTCACTACCATTCACGGTAATCGGGGCATTGGCAGGGCTATTCGTTACAGGTGAGACGATCAGCGTTTCGGCAATGATGGGTGTCCTAATGCTTATTGGTATCGTCGTAACCAATGCCATTGTATTAGTGGACCGTGTTATCAAAAATGAAGAATCAGGTTTATCTACTCGGGAAGCTTTACTCGAAGCTGGTTCCACCCGTTTACGCCCAATCCTGATGACTGCCCTTGCAACAATAGGCGCCTTAATACCCCTGGCAATCGGTGCAGAAGGCAGTGGATTGATATCACAAGGTTTAGGAATTACCGTTATCGGCGGACTAGTGAGTTCTACATTATTAACACTGGTCATAGTACCGGTAGTTTATGAAGTTATAATGAAAATAGGTAAAAAGAAGAAAAAAACAGTTAAATAATAAAGAAAAGAAAGAGGGAATCCCTAACTATAGGGATTCCCTCTTCTTTTCTGATTCAACAATAATACTTTTGAATTTTTCTACTCCACCCTTCATTTTCATAATGTATTATAAAATACAATTTCAATTTGTCCTATACAGCTTTCTGAGCCCTCTAGACAATGCCTTTATGACTTGATTCCTTCTTTTTTCACCAGATCCCGCCACTCGTAACATAAATGCCCTATTCGTCGTCATTTCCAAGGAAATTCTTTTGTTTTTAAAACTGATTTTTATGCAAACAAAAAAAGGAAAGAACTCGCCTTCCTTTTTGATTTCTATAGATTAGTGTTTGGTGAAAGTCTGGTCTATCGCATTTTCCAAATCCAGCGATTTTTCTTTTAAATAACGCTTGGTCACATTTAAATCTTTATGACCGGCAAGCTTGGATATCGTTTGTATAGCTATTCCATTATCCACTAACCTTTGGCAAAAGGTATGGCGCAATTTATGTGGATGAACATTGTATTTTTTTAATATATATTGAACTGATCTCGGAGTGATCCTTTGATTATAACTTGAGATGAATAACGGATCTGCTTTTTCTTTTAAAGAATGAAGATAATTTTTTACATGTTGTATAGCCGATAGTGTCAGGGGGACGGTTCTATCAATTTCACCTTTTGCGTTCCTGACAAGTATATAATTTCGCTCTGTTTCCATGATGACGTCCTGATCATTTAAGTCACATAATTCAGAAACACGAATTCCTGTATGCAACAAAAGGTAGACGATGGCAATGTTCCTAAGATTTCCTTCTGCTTCTATATCTCTTAACAGGATTTGCTGCTCTTTTATGCTTAAAGTTTCAGGCACTTCTAGCTTGTGCTCTTTAACCTTGCGTTCCACAGAAAGCATTACTTGTGGCTTGCCTAAAAATTTAAAGAATACATTTAGAGCGATATAGTGTTTTTCTATTGTCCCTGGACTTTTCTTGCAATTTTCTAAATAGTCAAGATAATCCTGAACATCTTCAGAATGAATCTCCATCAATATCTTTTGTGTCTGGTCACAAAACTGTGAAAGGACACCAGTATACGTTTTGATCGTATTAGCTGATTTGCCTTGGTCTCTCAACCATTCAGCAAACGAAAAAATCATTTCATCTTTAGCAGAGGTATCCATCGGCTATTCCCCCATGACAGTTTCAGAACTACGTTAAGTTTAACATATTTCCCTACAGAAACGAAGAATTCTGTCCATATGCCTTAAACAGATATACGATTATACAGATTGAAGCAGAAATTATTTGCTTATTTATCACTAGATGCATTTATAAGTATGTCCTAGCATATATACTTTCCTATACTGAATATACTTTCTATAATCTTTTGAGTCTCCTACCTTTTAACGGATTTAAACATAAGAGACAGAAGGAATAACAACCGCAAAAAAGACCAGCCGGATGGCTGATCTTTTTAAATGGCTTGGCGGCGTCCTACTCTCACAGGGGGAAACCCCCAACTACCATCGGCGCTGAAGAGCTTAACTGC
>NZ_JBHZPE010000047.1:0-35652 GCF_042787985.1 Peribacillus sp. YIM B13481 | reverse complement strand
TAGTAGATTCTCCTCACTTATTGTGTATGATTCTACATGCCCTTATTTTTATTGTCCAACTAAGTGTAACCTGTCCAAGTTTTTTCGGATGCTTATATTTACATGTGTCACTTTAGGAGTTATTTTGCACCTATTTTAAGCGCTATTTTGGATTATGAAAAAATATAAAAAGCCCATTCTCTCAATAACATTAAAAATAAGAAAATGGACTTTTATGATTACTTCGGAATAGCGCCCTTTAACGGAGTAACTAAGATATGTCCTTTGCTATAAAATCAATTAATGGTTCTTCAACTAACGCCTCATTAGTTAAATATGGAATAGTAGTTTAATGGTATTGAAACCAAACAAACCATCCCTTTTCTTTACTTTTTGCTAAAAATATTTGACCTTGGGCTAAGTTAGCCCCAGGTGCTTTTGAGAAATCTAAACGTACAAGCCATGATTTCTCAGCAATTTCTTTACCACAAAAGGTCTTTGCCATTCCAAAATAGGCTTCTTCTTCTTTAATACCAACTGTTTTAGGAAAAGGTTTGGCCGTTACTACATTCCATTTAGTATATATGTCAGGAAAATCGTCTATTCCAGTTCCATAAGTTTTTAGGATTAAAGTATTTAATGCTTCAATTACCTCGTTTCTATCCTTGATGGATGTTTTTTCTAAGTTACTTAACACAGGACATTCTTTAGGTTGAGCGTATCCCTGAATTGAACCAAAAAACAAAATCGTAATGGAAATAATCCATAAAGTTAGCACTTTCATAATAGCTTCACCTCAAAATTATCTTTCCTAAATTTAAGGAAAATAGTCCAATTATTGAGGTACATTAGTTCTATTGTTATTAAAATTATTTCGCCAGACTTAAACTTGTTTAATGGGCTCTCTGTTTTATTATGTCTTGCCAATGCGGAGGGAGCTCGTGTGTTTCAAGATGTTCAAATTTCTTTAGTTTAATTTGACCAGGAATGATGGTATTGCGCCCGTTAGCTTTCCCCAATCCTTATCAACAAGGTTACTCGTTCGGATATGCTGTGCATTGATTCTACCGTTGCTCGAAATCATTCTTTTTAACAATTGTTTTCTACCCATTTCAAGGGAGAAGATTGCGACTGCGTGATTCTTCTGTTTTGCTACTTCCTCAGCAATGTTCAAAGCAAATGCCGTTTTTCCTACAGATGGCCGGGCAGCGATTACAATAAGGTCTTGTTTTTGTAATCCGGCTGTCATTCGATCTAATTCTGTAAACCCTGTAGGTATAACGGTAATTTCACCTTTTGGCGTTTCTAATTCATCGTAGACCGCAACTAAATCATTCTTTATGGATCCGTCATCATCGTCAGTCGAGTTATCTTCTAACCGCATCAGACATCGTATAGAAAAATTTTAATCGACGAAAGCCTTGCCGCTCTGTTAACACCTCATGTCATTAAGCAAAAGGAAATAAAGTTGAAATTGGCAGATAGATATCATAGAGAAACAACTCTTGTTTTCGAACGAGGGAATGGCCTCCCCTATTCAAAATCCACCTTACACAGAGCATTTAATCGCATCTGTAGAAAAGCCGGAATCACAAAACATATAACCATCCACGGTTTACGACATTCCCACGCCGTTTCACTTCTTGAATCTGGAGCCAGTTTAAAAGATGTGCAGGAACGTTTAGGACATAAATCCATTCAAACAACAGCAGATGTCTATGCTCACGTATCAAAAAAACTCGAAGAAAAAAGTGTGGACGGATATTCAAATTACATGGATTATCCCCAGTTGAATATGAAATAGTTTGAAATGTGGTCAAAATGTGGTCAGCCATCCCGTTCCCTTTCATTTTATAAAAATAAAAAAAGCCTTGGTAACTGAGAAACTCAGTAATACCAAGGCTTTGAAACTATTAATACATTGACATATATTGTTCGCGTTCCCATGGGTGAACTTGTGTACGGAACATATCCCACTCGATTTCTTTTGCTTCGATGAAGTGTTCAAGTAAGTGTTCACCGAGTGCTGATTTGATGACTTCATCAGCTTTTAATTTCTCCAATGCAGCATATAAAGTAGCTGGAAGATCAACGATGCCTACTTCTTCACGTTCTTCTTTATTCATAACATAGATGTTGCGATCAACTGGAGCTGGAGGAGTCAAGTCGTTTTTGATGCCGTCAAGTCCAGCTTTCAGTAAAACAGCAAGTGCCAGGTATGGGTTTGCTGCTGGATCGACACTACGTACCTCTACGCGAGTACTCACTCCGCGTGAAGCTGGGATACGAATTAATGGGCTGCGGTTTTTAGCGGACCATGCAACATAACAAGGAGCTTCGTAACCAGGAACTAGACGTTTATATGAGTTAACAGTAGGGTTTGTTACCGCAGTGAAGCTTGGAGCATGCTTAATGATACCTGCGATAAATTGCTCAGCTGTTTTACTTAATTCCAATTTTCCTTCTGTATCATAAAATGCATTTTGGTTTCCTTTGAATAATGAAACGTTACAGTGCATACCAGATCCATTAACACCGAACAATGGCTTTGGCATGAAAGTTGCGTGTAAACCATGTTTACGGGCAATCGTCTTTACGACCAATTTAAATGTTTGGATGTTATCACATGCTGAGATTGCATCCGCATATTTAAAGTCAATTTCATGTTGTCCTGGAGCTACTTCATGGTGGGATGCTTCAATTTCAAATCCCATTTCTTCAAGCTCAAGAACGATATCACGACGGCAGTTTTCTCCTAGGTCAGTAGGTGCAAGGTCAAAGTATCCGCCTTTATCATTCAATTCTAGAGTAGGCTCGCCTGCTGCGTCCAGTTTGAATAAGAAGAATTCAGGCTCAGGTCCAAGATTGAAATCTGTGAAGCCCATTTCTCTTGCTTCTGCAAGAACACGTTTTAGATTAGCACGGGGATCCCCATCAAAAGGTGTTCCATCCGTATTGTAAATATCACAGATCAAACGTGCGACTTTACCTTTTTCGGAAGTCCAAGGGAAGATAACCCATGTATTTAAATCAGGAAATAGGTACATATCAGACTCTTCGATACGGACGAAGCCTTCAATGGAAGATCCGTCAAACATCATTTTATTATCAAGTGCTTTTTCCAATTGACTGACTGGGATTTCAACGTTTTTAATCGTCCCTAAAATGTCGGTAAACTGTAAACGAATGTACTTAACATTTTCTTCTTTCGCTAAACGAGTGATGTCTTCACGTGTGAATTTTGCCAATTTTTATTCCCCCTAATAATCATTCATAAAATCATATTTTTTATTGAAAAAAACGAGACATATCCCCTTGTCGAAGAGATGTTCGATGCTTACTTCCTTGTAAAAGCTCGGCACGCAGAAGCTTGCGAAGCTCCTCATCACTAAGGTCACGTCTTATTTTTTCCGCTTGTTCTAAATCTTGGGTAGGTAAATTCTGTTCCTTTACAGTGAAAATTTTTTTTATGCCGGCCAGATTGACTCCTTGTTCGATTAAGTCTTTAATCTCAAGCAGTCGATCGATATCGTTTAAAGAAAAAACCCGACGATTTCCATCTGTTCTCATAGGAGTAATAAGTTGATGCTCTTCGTAATACCGAATTTGGCGTGCAGACAACTCAGTTAGCTGCATGACGATTCCGATGGAAAAAAGAGGCATAGAACGCCGAATGTTGTTGCCGCTCATTCTTAGCATCCTCCTTTGTTTATCTTAAAATAATCATATACCATGTTATTAAACATGTCAATATGATGTTACATTTTATGACGTCATTTTTTCAGAAGAGTTAAATGATTTGTAACTACTCAAATATTACGACTATTGTTTATGGCAGGAATCCATTGATTTGGACTCCCATTACGTAAATTACATATTCTCTTTTACAGTTGAATCAGTTTTTTATCCATCAATGCATTCACAGCGGTCAATACTGCTATTTTAACATGGGCATAGGTCAAGCCGCCTTGAACGTAGGCAACATACGGAGCCCTTGTTGGACCATCTGCCGTCAGTTCAATGCTGGCTCCCTGTATAAAGGTGCCCGCAGCCATGATTACATCGTCTTCATATCCTGGCATATATGCAGGATATGGTGTCACGTGCGAATTGATTGGCGATGCATATTGGATGGCTTGACAGAAGGCAACCATTTTATCCCGGTCATCAAATTGAACAGATTGAATCAAATCTGTACGCTTCGCATCCCATTTAGGATATGTATTCATACCGATTTTTTCTAAAAACGCAGCTGTGAACATGGCTCCTTTTACAGCTTGGCCCACGACATGCGGTGCAAGGAAGAAACCTTGGTACATTTCCTGCAGACTATAAAGGGAAGCACCTGCTTCAGCCCCTATTCCAGGTGATGTTAATCGATAAGAGCACGCTTCAACAAGGCCCTTTTTACCAACAATATATCCACCGGTTTTCACTATCCCGCCACCTGGGTTTTTAATCAGTGAACCAGCCATTAAATCTGCTCCGACATGACATGGTTCTAGTGTTTCAACAAACTCTCCATAGCAATTGTCCACGAACACGACGATTTTCGGATTAATGGCTTTAACAAAGGAAATCATTTCCTTAATCTCTTCAATCGTAAAGGAAGGGCGTGTAGCATACCCTTTTGACCGTTGTATACCGATCATCTTAGTATTTGGTTGAATGGCTTGTTTAACGGCGTCGAAATCAACGGATCCCGCTTCCGCTAATGGGACGGACTTATAGCTGATTTGAAAATCGCGCAAAGATCCGATACCCGATCCCCTGATACCGACAATCTCTTCCAAAGTATCATACGGCTTTCCAGTTATGTATAACAATTCATCACCCGGGCGCAATATGCCGAACAGTGCAGTGGAGATGGCGTGTGTGCCTGAAATAATTTGCGGGCGTACCAATCCAGCTTCCGCACCAAAAACATCTGCATATATCAATTCAAGCGTATCGCGGCCCGTATCATCATATCCATACCCTGTTGTCGGGATGAAATGGGAATCACTCACCCTATGTGCTTGAAAACTTTGTAATACACGAAATTGATTTTCTTCAATTCGTTCGTCGACTTGCTTATGTAACGGAGAAATCATTGCTTCCACGTCCTGGGCAATGTTTTTCAACACTTCTCCATTTGTTAACTGCTGATACATCAAACTTCCCCTTTATAATGAATATTTCTCAAGCTGCCCGGTTAATGGATGATCAGCTAGACAAAAACCTTTGCATTCATATCTTTCCGATTCTTCATTAAAGGAGAGAGTGCGCAATATGGTTTCATTTTTCAGCTGTGATAATAGTTTACCCTCACTCGACGGCAGGAAAACATAATACGGGACCATTTCTTCAATCACGTATTTTTCAATTTCTTCCATAATTTGATTCAAGTCCGATTGTTCATAGGCACTGATCATTAATGAAGCATGACTGGAAGACCTAACAAAATCAGCATGAATCCGATCTTTCTTATTATACAACGTTAGCTGTGGAATGGAAGGGACTTCTAAGTCATTTAGCAAATCCTGCACCGTTTTCTGATGATTAAAGTAATCTGTACTTGAGGAATCGACCACATGGAGCAATAGGTCAGCTTCTTTCACTTCTTCCAGAGTCGAGCGGAATGCGGCGATTAAAGATGTCGGCAAATCTTGAATGAATCCTACCGTATCCGTCAGCAGCACGGTAAATCCGCTGGGAAGAATCGCTTTTCGTGTCATGGGATCCAGTGTAGCGAACAACTGGTTCTCTTCGAATGAATCCGCCTCCGTCAAACGGTTGAACAGCGTCGATTTACCTGCATTCGTGTATCCCACGAGGGCAATTTGAAAGGTCTTATTACGTTTCCTTCTATCACGATAGCGTTCACGATGCTTGACAATGCCACTTAATTGTTGCTTGATTTCATCTATTTTCCCACGAATGTGGCGACGGTCGCTTTCCAGCTTCGTTTCTCCAGGGCCCCTGGTTCCGATTCCGCCTCCAAGCCTGGACATCGCGGTCCCCTGTCCGACCAAACGCGGTAATAAATATTGGAGCTGAGCAAGTTCAACCTGCAGCTTCCCTTCCCTGGATCGCGCCCGCTGAGCAAATATATCTAATATAAGCTGTGTCCGGTCAATGATCCTTGCCTCCATTTGTTTCGAAAGGTTCCGAATCTGGCTCGGGGATAGTTCATCATTAAAGATAAATAAATCCGGCTCAAGCTCCTCTTCCAGATTTCGAAGCTCCTCCACTTTTCCTTTTCCTATATATGTAGCTGGATCGACGCTTTCCCTTTTCTGGGTGATGGTCATTAACACCTCACCATTCGCCGTCTTCGCCAATGAAGCCAGCTCATCGAGTGAATATTTAAAACGTTCAGTAGACTCTGTTGTTTGACACCCAATCAACACGGCCGTTTCCTTTGATGATTCTTCCAAATCATGCACCACCTTCTTGAAGATTTCAGTTAATCATAACAAAAAGATTGACTATATAAAAATTTCCTTAAAACAAAGCTTTTACCGTTTTAAAAATTCCGATAACATGCTAAAATCAAATTTGACTTTACCATCAAAATCGAAAAGACATAGAGGGAATTCATATGACATGGGAAGTATTAAGCATCATAGGTACGATTGCATTCGCCATTAGCGGAACCATCATTGCCATGGAAGAAGAGTATGATATTTTAGGAGTTTATATTTTAGGAATCATAACCGCTTTTGGCGGAGGGGCAATTCGGAACCTGCTGATTGGTGTCCCCGTTTCAACATTATGGGATCAAAGTTTCTATTTTGCCATCGCTATAGTATCCATCACCATCGTTTTTGTATTCCCTACAAACCTTTCAAAACACTGGAAAAGATGGGGAAACCTCAGTGATGCCATTGGCCTTTCTGCCTTTGCCATCCAAGGCGCGATGTATGCAGTGGAACTTAATCATCCAATGAGTGCCATCATTGTATCTGCGGCATTAACCGGATGCGGAGGCGGGATACTTCGTGACGTACTGGCCGGAAGAAAGCCATTGGTCTTCAGAAAAGAAATCTACGTAGTATGGGCCATCATAACAGGCTTGGTTTTAGGCAGTGGTGTATTATCCCAGTCTTGGCAGCTTTATTCACTCTTCGCTGTCATTACGATATTGCGAGTCCTTTCTTACACTAATAATTGGCATCTCCCTAATAAAAAATGGGTGCCTAAAACATAAATTTGAAAAGCCCGCCATTTTGGTGGGCTTTTCCATGTCATTCTTTCTCATCATCCTCAAAAATCAAATCTTGGCTGGTTAGGGTCAGTAAATCGGCTTTTTCAAAAGAATCCTCCAGTAAAAGCCGCATCGCTTGTGCCCTGATCGACTTTTCAAGAACATTTCGGATATAACGTCCGTTAGAAAATGAAATCGGCCCCCGGAATGAACGTAATATGATTAAATGTTCTTTTAATTTCCTTTCGGCCTCCCGATTCATTAGATATTCCCTTTCCTGCAGCATCCGATCGGCAATTTCCATTAACTGATCAATCGTATAATCCGGAAAGTCAACAACAAGCGGGAACCTGGAATGAAGGCCAGGATTTAGGCTAAGGAAATAATCCATTTCCCTTGAATATCCAGCAAGGATCAAAATGAATTCGTGTTGACGATCCTCCATATGCTTGACAAGCGTATCTATGGCTTCTTTACCAAAATCCTTTTCGCCGCCCCTTCCCAAGGAATAGGCTTCATCAATAAATAAGATCCCGCCAATGGCCTTTTTAATTAAATCCCTTGTCTTTTGGGCAGTATGACCAATGTATTCCCCGACCAAATCTGCCCTCTCCGCTTCAATTAAATGCCCTTTCGATAGTACATTCATTTTTTGAAACAACTTACCTATTAAACGTGCAACCGTTGTTTTCCCAGTTCCGGGATTTCCTTTAAACATCATATGCAGCGCTTGCCGGCCTGTCTTCAGCCCCTTTTCCTCACGTTGTTTATTGATGTAAATCCAGGCATATATTTCTTTTATCATCCGTTTCATTTCTTCCATTCCGACCAGCGATTTCAGGTCATCTTCAATCTCTTTCAACGCTACATGCTGGTGGGGGATTTCTTGCACCAAAATTTCTTTTATCGGCAGATCCTTTTGTAGCGCTTTTCTGTTTTCCGCATTAAACACAATATTGATTTGCCCGTTATTTTTCATACGGATCGGTTGTTCCAATGCATTCACCTCTCCATCTTGGACCCCTTACTCCACAATTTCCATTAGATTTATGATGGTAATAGGCATATGTAACATAGCCAAAACTTCCCCATCGGAAAATTCATTATTTCTTTTTGTGAATACCAAAGATTTCAGTTTAATTAGCCATATTCCTTTTCTAACGGCGACTTATTCTGACAGGATTTTTTCCTAAGAGGTTTTTTACGACAAGTTTCATTCCCATCCACCAATTATTTATGTGGGATTGTCATTTCCTGCGGTTTCCCGGAAAATAATCCGTCCCTTATATATATTCAAAACAGGTACGTAAAATTATCGATTCTTTGAAAAAGAAACGTACCGTACATACAAAAAAACAGGTCGCAATAAGCGAAACCTGTTTTTCACATTCATATATATGATTATTCCTTCACTTCGTAATCAATCTGAACATTACGCTGTGGAGCGAATGTAGAAATCGCATGTTTATAGACTAACTGCTGTTTGCCCTCTGATTCAAATAAAACGGTAAAATTATCGAACCCTTTTACTTGTCCTCTAATCTGGAACCCGTTTAATAAAAATACCGTCACATACGTACCATCTTTCCGTAATTGATTAAGAAACTGATCTTGAATATTTACTGATTGTTTCATGTATTAGTCCTCCTCTTTTCTCTCTAAATTTATGTATTCGCCTTCATTGAAAAGCTTTCCTGCAATAAATCCAGATATTTCATGTATTTTTTTTGGAAAACCCTCGAGATCGGTCATATTAAACCAATTTACATCCATTTTATTCCGAAACCAAGTCAATTGCCTTTTTGCATATCTACGGGAGTTTTGCTTTAAAGTCTCAGCCGCTTCATCCAATGAAGCTTTTCCATCAAAAAAATCATAGATTTCTTTATAGCCTATAGCCTGGATTGATTGGCAATCCCTCAAACCTTTTTCGTAAAAGGACTCCACCTCTTGAATCAGTCCTTCTTCTACCATCCCATCAACACGTTGATCGATACGTCGGTACAACTTCTCACGTTCCATTGTCAATCCAATGATGCATGTATCATATTTAAATTCAGTAGGCTGTTCACTCAGCTGCTCACTCATCGTTTTACCTGTACAATGATAAATCTCAAGTGCTCTGATCACCCTTCTAACATTATTAGGATGAATCCGATTCGCGCTTTCTGGGTCAATGCTGCGTAATTGTTTAAAAACTGGATCGATTCCAAACTCCCTTACCTGTTTTTCGAGTCCATCCCTATAAACAGGGTCTGATGGTGCTTCCGAAAATTGATAATCATGGATGACCGATTGTATGTATAATCCTGTTCCACCGACGATAATTGGGAGTTTACCTCTGCTCTGGATATCCCCGATACAAGCATTAGCGCGCTCCTGGAACTCTGCTGCACTAAATGGTTCATCAGGGTCCTTAATATCAATTAAATAATGGGGAACCCCTTCTGTTTCTTCTCTTTTGATTTTTGCAGTCCCAATATCCATCCCTTTATAAACCTGCATCGAATCTCCGCTGATAATTTCACCATTAAATAACTTTGCCATCTCAATGCTCATCTTAGTCTTGCCAACAGCAGTCGGTCCAATGATAACGAGAAGTTTTCCTTTTTGTTGTTTCACATTCTCACTGCCTTATATGATTTTTTCCTATCTTATCATAATCTCGATGAAAGCAGCTAAACATCTACCCATTATGTCCAATTCAGATTCTTTTATTCACCTCTTTTCCCGGAATAATCGTCATCTTGAAATCCCTTTATTCACATTCGATTGTGACCATTATCCCTTCTTTTATCCATATAGATCAGCCATAATATAGATGAAGTCCCCAGTTCCATTTGCCGCATTAGACCAAGTAATAGCGAAACGGCTGGGACTAATGGAGAAAAATAAGCATGATAAAGGCCTTTCAACAAAATACAAGATAATCAAAAATAACTAAAAAAGGGTATGATTCCTTCTGCATTTTGAGGAATCATACCTTCTTTATCATTGCGCTTCCCTTTTGATTTACAGTTCACAGCACATTCTTCCATTTACGGGTATCGTCATCGTAACGGTCGTTGCTTTTTCAGTGGATTGTACATGAATCTCTCCATCATATCTGTTCACTAAGTCTTTAACGATGAACAATCCTTGTCCGCGAACTTTACCCTTTTGTGCCTTTTTTGTTGAAAATCCGCTGGTGAATATATTCTCCTGATCTAAAGTGGAAATCATTGGCCCGGTGTTCGTGACCATAAACGTATACTTTTGATCATCAGCGTTACATGCAATATTCATTCGGCGTTCTTGCTCGGGCAATTCAATTGTTGCTTCAATTGCATTATCGATAACATTGGATAATAATTTTATCAAATCGATTGTTTTGACCCGATTGAAAGATTTGGGTGAAACATCAATTTCTATATCGATGTTATAATTCTGTGCCGATAGCCTTTTTGTCTCTAATAGGACAGATAAGCCCGGATGAATCACATCCAATTTCATCGATTCTATCGAATGCACTTCTTTTGAAAGGCCAGTTAAATAATCGAGTGCTTTTGCGTTCTCCCCTAATTTAAGCAGTCCATGTATCACCTGAATATGATTGGAAAAATCATGCCTTAATGAGCGGACTGAAGCAATGAGCGATTGAAATTCCGATTGATATGTATCTTCCGTATCCCCCACTTCACGTGTCAGTTCTTTTTGATACCATTTTTGAATGACAAAAAAGGTAAATAGCAACATGATGACAAATCCCCCGTTATAAACAAGGATGGCGATGCTGCTTTTCAATACCTTTCCGTTAATGGCATTAATATCCTCTGCACTCACATCAATGCCCAAAAAACCAATAATGGTGCCATCTTGATTTTTTATTGGCACTCCCACAGTCAAATACTCCCCATATTCCGGATCTTCCAGAATCCCGGTAATAAAGCTTTTACCTTCATACGCCTGTTCGACCTGCTCCGACGGAACAGTACATACACCACCGATAGGAAAATCCCCTTTATGATCTTTAGAAAATCCGGTAATCATAGCTTTAGATACTCTCGGATTATCAACCATGATGGTATAAACATACAATGCCCCGATTTTTTCACGGGCATCCTCTAAATAAGCTTTTATATCCATATATTCCTGGCTATTTACTTGGTTATTAAGAAATCGTTGATATGCCTCTATATCCATTGAGTCGGCAATAGACCTGGCAGTTACCAAGTTTTGATTAGCAACGGATTTTTGCACAGAATTTTTAATGCTTAAATAAGTAGAAAACATATTTAGAAGAATGAAGACAATTAATAAAAGAATGGTCAAATAAAGAAATGCCCTTAACTTTTTATTTTTCATAGGATTAAACTTACCTCGTCTCTAGCAGCTAAAAGTTAACGAACCTTTTATGAGTTTACTATATAAAGGGGAAAAGTAATAGAAAAGAATCCAACATTCGCAATAAACATAGGTATACAGGACTATATTTAATCAAGTAATTAACATATTATCCACTTCTTTTTTGATCCTTAACTTTTTAAATTTTAATTTAAGCTAAATTAAATACTTAATATTTCTAGCAAAACATTTTATTACCATATATTTATTATATTAATATAACTTTATATAAGAACACGAAAAAAAGAACAGATGCTGATTTCAATATATTAGCCTTGAAATAAATAATTTTACCCTTTATATGAAAATATTACAAGAATGTAAAGGTTTAATCTATAAAATCGAAACAAAATTCATATTTTTATTCAGATGCCATTCATTTTCATGAAAAAAGCGGATCACTCCCCTTGCAATAGTACGTATTAACTAATTTACCATTAAGGAAAACGGCATTTTAACGAGACATTAATACAAAAAAATGGAATCAGGGCCCCCTGACTCCATTTACATATAGCTTTTATTTAATCGAATTGATGACTGCCCGCTCATACATCTTTTTTGTTACTTGATAATATAGCAGTTGAAAAAGAAAATACGTTCCGATGACCATAGCAGAATAGACGAACAAGTTGGATCCCAATAAATTGCTTAATGCCACATAGGCGATTATGGCATGAATCATCCCTATCAGAAAAGGAGCGAAAAAGAGGATGCGTATTTCCGCACTTAAAATTTGCCGTATTTCTTTTTTTGTCAGTCCCAGTCGATGTAGGGCATGAATTTGGATTTTTTTATCTTCTAAATTCGTAAAAACTCGCAGATACATCATGCTTCCTTGGACGATAAAGAATAATAAACTGACAAACAAGCCGATAAAAAGGATCAAAATGCTTCCCTGTTTCATTTCTTGATAAATCGGAGCTCTTGTTTGCAATTGATTATGGGCAGGATTATTAGACATTTTTTCGATTTTACTAGATGTCTCCATTGATTCTTCCCAATCTTTAATTTCATACCCACGTACTCTTACCATCTCTTTTAAAGGCACATTAGCAGTTATTTCATGATACAGCTGATCATCGATTACCATCAGGGTCGTTGCTGATTTTATGGGTGCGACTATCGATTGATTGCGCTGACCAATCATTGTTACCTGTATGGTTTGTTTACCATAGTGAAGCTCCTTTTGTTCTCCCTTTTGGGCGAATTGATAATCCAGTCCTCCATAAGGAAAAATGTATAATGCTTCTTTTCCAGATAATTTTGCTGGATCGATTTTTCGCAATGCAGCCGCATTATTATAATCACTTTCCGAGATTAACAATGACCTATTTTCATTAGATTCTCCCGTTCTCATATCGGGTAACATGTGGATAATGGGGACACCTGTCATATTTACTTCGTAAAGGATCTTGAATCCATCTTCCTTTAATATTTTCTCTACCTCGGATGGTTCAATAACGGAATAAATAGAAGCGTCATTTTCAACCCAGCCAATTGATTGAGGAATGTTATCCATCCCTTGCTTTTTTAAATCTGCACTGAACATGAAAAGTGTTCCTGCAGCTGTCAAAATGACGGCTGTAATGATCGAGGTCAAAAAGAATAACCTGGAATAATCCTTAATATTAAATATCAGGTTTGTTTGAGTAATTAAATTCGTTCCACCATATAAGCTTTTCTTCTTCCGATAAAGCCTGCTGCATAGAGCGACAATACTTTGGCTGAATAAAAAATAGGTGCCGATCAGTACGAAGAATAAAATGGGCATTACTCTATAAGAATTGTTCAATGACATCGTGCCTGCCAAATAATAAGAAATGCTTAAGCAAACTGCTGATAATGCAATTAACCACTTTGAAACGAAGGGCGTCTTTTTTGGTTTTTGTTTATCTTTTAGTAAATCGACAACCTCTGCATTTCCAATGTGGAACAATGAAAGGAGCGATAATAGCTGAAATAGCAAAATGAAACCAACAATCGTATAAACAAAGGCCTCAGGGACAAAGACAAATGAAATTGGTTGCTCTACAGCCAATAACCAAGAAACTGCCATTAAGAATAATTTTGAGAACAAAAACCCCAAGCCTACTCCGATCAGGATGGATATGAGGGAAACCATCGTTTGCTCCAGGTAAATCAGTTTTCTTAGTTGGGATTTGGACATTCCAAGCAGTGTCAGCAGCCCAAACTCTTTTTTTCGCGGCTGTATAAATGCGGCATTCGAATAAGCGATAAAGAAAACCGAAAATATGATGATTACTATTTCTGCTGCAATGAGCCCCCTACTGATTAGCTGTCCCCCAGGGATATTCGCATGGACCACATCAGGATGAAAGATAAATGATGCGTAAATAAAAAAGATTGAGACGGAAAGGACAATACTAAAAAAATATGCTAGATAACGTTGTGCATTTCCTTGGATATTTCTCTTAGCGAGAAGTCGGATGTTCATGATAGACTCCTCCCAAAACGCTTAACGTATCTAAAATCCTTTTATGGAAGCTCTGTCTCTCCCCTCCGCTATGAACCTCCGAAAAGAACTTGCCATCCTTTATGAATAGAACCCGGTCACAGAAGCTGGCGGCAGTCGGGTCATGAGTGACCATGAGGATGGTTGCTCCCTTTTTCTCCTGAAGTGTCGTGAGGGTATCCATTACCTGCTTGGCAGATTTGGAATCCAAATTACCAGTAGGTTCATCCGCTAAAATAATGGAAGGTTCATGGATCATCGCTCTTGCACAAGCCGTTCGTTGCTGCTGACCTCCGGAAATTTCAAAAGTCCGCTTTTCTAAAATCCCTTCTATACCAAGAAGGTTCGCCAATTGATTTACCCTATTTTCCATTTCCTGCAGTTTATAATGATCTAACGCTAAAGGAAGGAGGATATTTTCGCGAACGGTAAGTGTATCAAGAAGGTTGAAGTCTTGAAAAACAAATCCAATTTCCCTCCTGCGAAACAAAGCCAGGTCCTGATTGTTTAATTCATTAGGGTTTTGATCATTTAGAATGACTTTACCTGTGGTGGGCTTATCAATCGTGGCCATTAAGTTAAGCAGCGTGGTTTTCCCGCTGCCTGATGGACCCATCACTCCGACAAACTCCCCTTTCTGTACATTCATGGTGAAATTATGTAACGCTTTATGAAATAAATTCCCCTGCTTTTGAAAATAAGTTTTGGATAGTTGTTCCGCTTTTAAAATCGACATCCTGAATACCTCCCTTTCTTACTCTTACCGTAAGTATAATGAATAAAGCGGGAGGCTCCCATCGAAGTTTATTACATACCGCTTTAACACCCTTACAATTCTGTCACCTTTCATGTAGGGTATTTGTCTTAAAGAGAAATTCCACAGTAGTCCCTTCGGATACAGTCGATTGAATGGTAACGCCATGCCCAAGCCTGTTAACGATTTCCTTCACTAGATATAGTCCCATTCCGGTTGACTCTTGTTGAACTCGCCCGTTCTCTCCAGTAAAAAAAGGATCAAACACTCGTTTTACATCATGTGGGACAATTCCAATTCCCTGATCTGTTATCCTTAGGAAAATCTCCGACTCTTTTTCAACAATGTTGAACGTTATGCTGTCATGCTCTTCCTGCCTTGAATACTTCAGTGCATTAAAGACCACCTGACTAATGGCGAAGTGAAGCCACTTACGATCCGAATGCACATATAAATTCTCAAGCTCCGTATCAAGCTTGGGGTATATGAACCGTTTGATGAACTGTTTTTTTTCCTCGTTAATCACTTGCTTGACTAGATCAATTAAGTCAACCCGCTCCGATTTTACATCCTCCGAAAAACGCTGCAGCCTTGCTCCATGCAATATAATTTCCAGTCCTCTGCGAAATCGATCATTTTCTTCTTCTATCTCTTTAAGATAACCCTTCATCGGCCCATTCGAAAATGTCCTTTTGCCTTCTTGAATCAATAAGGAAATGACTGAAACAGGTGTCTTCATTTGATGAACCCAATGATGAATCAACAGCTCATATTGCTCCTTCTGTTTGATTTGTTCTTGTAATTGTCCAATTGTTACTTTGTTCATTTGTTGAAAAAGCTCCATCCACAACTTTTGTTCATTTGACAGGGGGGCCCTAAAGGCTTCGATATATTCAAACGACAAGCTCGGTTCTTGCTTCATCCTTGCTAATTGATTCAAAAAACGGTAGTGCCTTATGTAATCGACCGCTAAAAATAGAAGCAACATAAACAACGTGAGAATAATTAAATAGAAGATATTTGAAATCGATATGTGATTCCCCGCTTCCAAAACGGCTAATGCATAAGCAATAATAAGCAGGCTTACCAATAGAACGGTATAAAATATAAAATAAAGACGGTCTATAATAAAGGATTTTAGCTTCACTTTTCTTCACCTTGCACTATTTTTAGTCGATATCCTTTTCCCCTGCTGGTTGTTATGGCATGCTTGACGCCAATATCCTCTAGTTTTCTCCGTACTCTAGTGACATTGACAGTCAAAGTATTGTCATCAACAAATGAATCATCATTCCATAGGGCTTCAAGTAAATCTTCACGGGAGACAATTGTGTCATACTGTCGTAGTAAACAACTCAATAATTTTAACTCATTTTGCGTTAACGTTACCTGATTGTGTTGAAATACAATCATCGCTTTTTCCGTATAAAGGGTTAATCCGTCCATTTGCTTTACTTGTTGGTGAAATGAAGATATTTCTGCATATTCACCATAAACCCTGCGAAGGGCACTCTTTATTTTCGCTAGCACCACTTCCAAATGAAATGGTTTTGTTAAATAATCATCTCCCCCATATTCAATGGCCATGACTGGGTTCATTTCATCTGTCCTTGCAGATATAAAAATGATGGGAACCTTTGAAACCGTCCTTATTAGTCGGCACCAATGGAAACCATCATAATATGGAAGATTAATATCCAATAAAACCAAATCCGGCCTTATCTCTTGAAACTCCGCAAAGACTTGGTCCAATTGCTTTACTTCAAAAACCTCATACCCATACCTTTTTAAATAATTTACCAAGCTCCCAGCTATCTTGACATCGTCTTCAACCAAAAAGATTTTATACATCTTTTCCTCCTCTTTAAAATAACAATGCTTACTATCACTCTTACATATAATTTCCGTCCCATATCAATCTGCTTTTGAATTTACAATAAAAAACCTTGAATGGCCTGAGCCAATCAAGGGGATGCAAATAAAATTAGATTTCTTCCGGGATTTTCAATCCCTCAATGAAGGATTGAAAACTCTCTGCAACTTTATAAATATTTTCATCCTGGCCTGATGGATCCGAATACCACCCCTGATCCCAGAAGTAGACTCCCTTTTCCACTTCGTTATTTATCAGTAAAATTTTACCTGCACACGTATCATTACCTATTATAATGCAATTCTTATGTAAGTCTTCCCTGTTTTCTTCATGCCATTTCTGTAAATCCAGTTCTTTATCCTGAAGATCTAATCCATAAAGGACATTTAAGCAAACGAGTGTGTCTAATGCATCTACATAAAACTTACTGTTTTGCACCGCAGTTATGCCGCCATTATGCTTGAGGAGAAATTGTTTATAATCTGCAGGGATTTCAAAACCCACAAATTCCTCAAAATTATTCACTGCTTTTTGTGTCGCTTTACCATATCCAGTAATATTCACCATTCTACCAACTCCATTTCAGATTATTGTAGCAACATACAAAATCAATTCACCACCAGGTGATCTTATTCTGTAAGCCTTATTCACTTGCTGATTGCTGTAATAAAAAGGCAAGGTTTTTATTTATATTCCCTTAGCCAAATGGAACTTTGACTCCATTACAATCTAAACGATTTTTTAAATGGAGATTCCTGAAAAACAAATTATTCCTCAGGACTAAAAAAATGACACTTTTTAAATACATTAACATAAATTTACTTTCCTTTTCAGTATTTTCTGATATATTTTTCGACAATTTTGTTGCAATCATCTCCACTTAAGAAAATAGCTTTTAAAAAAAAGGGATTTTCCCTTCACTAAAAATTCGCAAAAAAAGGGTAGAAGGCAAAATGGTGATTTGAAAGCTTATGTCCCAAAAGGGAAAAATAGAAGAGGTTTGTATATAAATACTAGTATACAATAACAAGGAAAAGGATAAATATTTCTACTATACACTTGGGCTATTAAAATTAAATGAGATTTGAGTTTAAGATATCAAAATTGATGGTTATTTAAAACTTTGGATAAAAGGAATGTAAAATAATCGATTTGGATAGACGTTTTAATATTTTAGATCGAAGTAACAGCAAAATTGCAGTATCGCATGTGGCATGATATCGAGACTAATCGAAAGCTATCTCCAAATACCTGTTCTGCAAAATATTTATTTCCATACCGGCGATACGGGGATACACCATCTTGGATACAATAAAAAAAGGCACCCAACCATCATCTTCGAGGTTGTGCGCCTTTTTTTTTGTCGGCTGATTCCACTACATCTCATACAATTTTATAGTCATCATAAGTAATTAATAATCTGCTCATAGAAACTGTTTCAGCACGAAGCTTATTCTTATCACGACAATAGGCTATTATGGAACTGTTGGGAAGTTTAGCAGTACAATTCCATTTACTATATTTCTCACTATACCTAGAAGATATTTCAATATTCTCTCCACGGATCTTTAACATCCTGCGTTCTACCAAGGGCATCATCTCCAATTCCGATAATATTATTTACCCTAAATCAGATAAAACATTCTTGGACACCATACAAGCATTGCATATTCAAAGATTATGGACATTATAACAAAACAAACATACAGGCAGAATTATAAGTGTCTATATTGATTGTTCATGTCATGAATTGATTGGACAATCTAAAGTTCAAGCCACCCCCTATCAGTATAGTAAATGACAAGGGTTATTTCTAATAAACTTTTTTATTTAAGGAATTATAACCACAATAACCTCAACGTTTTTTTAGAATATTAAGATAAATTAAGAAACCCACCTACTAACTCTTAATTATAACTGAAAAATTATATTTCTATCACAAAAAATTTATTTGAAATTAAGAGATTAGAGTCGTATGATTAGTAGTATCGGCGGAAAACACATAAATCAAAATAAATAAGTTTAAAGGGGAATTAGATATGGTAGATGTAGCCACAAAACCTGAACATGAAACACTTAATATTTCTGCAAACCAAGAACAATTGGATATCCTAGATCAGCTTTTAAAGCCTGAGGTTCAGGAATCCTTGAACACTTTAGTTGAGCAGTTACCAAAACTGACTGAGTTAGTGAATATTTTAACAAAGTCTTATGATTTCGCTCAATCGGTTGCGACTGATGATGTTTTGAAAAATGATACGGTCAGCGCCATTTCTGAGATCGCTATACCTGTAGTGGGCTCAGTGAAAGGTCTTGCGGCTAATGCCATCGAAGCTAAGGATCGTGCAGAAGCGAATACTGATGTGATCGGTCTTTTTGGTCTGTTAAGAATGATGAAAGATCCGCAAGCACAAATGCTTTTCCGTTTTGCCCAAGCTTTTCTTGAAGTCTCTTCAGAACGCAAAAACCAAAAATAATTTGATAAACTTTCAATCAGTAAGGACGGGGGATTAACTATGTCAAAACAAATCGTCATCTTAGGTGCGGGTTATGCGGGATTACTATCAGCCTTATCCGTACGTGAATATTACAATAAGGATGAAGTGCAGGTTACAGTGGTGAATCAATTTCCAACGCACCAAATCATCACCGAATTGCACCGTCTTGCAGGCGGATCCATTTCTGAACAAGCTGTTTCGATTCCTTTGGAAAAACTTTTCAAAGGAAAAGATATCGATCTTACCATTTCGAAAGTGGAGTCTTTCTCAGTCGATAAAAAAGAAGTGAAACTTTCGAATGGTTCCACTTTATCTTATGATGCCCTAGTTGTTGCTTTGGGAAGCCAAACAGGATTCTTCGGCATTCCGGGACTTGAGGAAAACAGCATGGTCTTGAAATCCGTAAATGATGCTAACAAAATTTACAAACATATCGAAGATCGCATCCGTGAATATGCACAAACGAATAACGAAGCGGACGCTACAATTGTAATCGGCGGCGGCGGATTGACTGGCGTCGAGTTAATCGGTGAAATCGTGGATCATTTCCCTAAAATCGCCAAAAAGTTCGGAGTGGACTTCAAGGACTTGAAAATCAAGCTTGTGGAAGCTGGCCCAAAAATCCTTCCTGTCCTGCCTGACCACTTAATTGAACGTGCCATGTCCAGCTTGGAAGCACGCGGCGTTGAATTCTTGACAGGTCTGCCTGTAACGGGTGTTAAAGGAAATCAAATCGAATTGAAAGATGGACAAACGATTGAAGCCAATACGCTTGTTTGGACAGGCGGAGTCGCAGCACTTCCTATCGTAGGCGAATCAGGCCTTGAAGTGGATCGCGGCAAAGCAACCGTTAATGAGTATTTGCAATCCAAATCCCATAATGACGTATTCGTTGTCGGAGACAGTGCCGTTGCTTTCCCTCCAGAAGGCGGCCGTCCATACGCTCCTACTGCACAAAATGCTTGGCAAATGGGTGAGCTTGTTGGATACAACCTATATGCAGCCTTTGAAGGCAAGAAACTTGAAGAATTTTCACCTGTCAACTCAGGTACACTTGCGAGCCTTGGCCGTAAAGATGCAGTGGCAACCGTTGGGGCCAATAACACTTCCCTTAAAGGTCTGCCGGCTACATTGATGAAAGAAGCAAGTAATATTCGCTATCTATCACACATCAAAGCCCTATTCAGCCTCGCTTATTAATTTTAAGATAAAGCTATCTTGAATTTGAAAGGACCATTCATCATTTTGATGAATGGTCCTTTTTGTAATTAAAGGGCTGCATTTAATAAAATCAAATCTTAACCTGATTGATGCTGAATCTAAGGTGAAATCCCTCAGGCAATTTTGCATTTGTCAAAATCCGGGTTTCTTTTAAGCGTTTATCGTTATAAGAGGAGACTTCCATCAATTCTTCATCCATATAAGCAGGATGAGTCATTATCTCAACGCTTGCCCCATCAATTACCCTCCCCTTCAAGTTTTGAAAGTAATCTTCAACCACCATTTCTCCATAAAAGTCATCCAGGAAAACATCTGTAACGGTTTGAACCTCAGCTAGGTGCATTCCGGCATTACGCACTGGCAATCCGTATTTATCAGACAGATTTTGAATAACCGGTAGAAATGCTGTTATTCCGTGTACATGATGATGGCTATCGAAATGAGTTGGAAACAGACCAAATTCCAAGAATCTTTCGATCTGTGCTGACCACTCCCTCTCCAATTCTCTCAAGGAAATACGAGTAGGGTTCTCATACACCACACCTTGCTTCTTAAAGAAACCAGATTCGTCAACTAAACTCGGCACGTCGTTCAACAGAGGTTTTCCCCATGTTAGCACTAAATGTATACCTACTTTCAACGACGGTGTCTTCTTTGCTAATTCAATCGCATGTTCCGTTGCTTTCGCATTCATCATGATGGTTGTTGAATTGACAATTCCATATTTGTGGCTATCCAAAATCCCATAATTCACCGCTTTAGTTAACCCGAAATCATCTGCATTTACAAGGACTTCAATCATGATAAATTATCCTGCAACTCCTTTTTCCCAAAAAACTGCGGCAGATAATCTTTATGTGCCTCCAGCATTTCGTCTAAGATAAGTTTCGCAACCCGATCACTAGGAACGAGTGGATTAATCGTCATGGCAAGCAACGCAGTATCATAGTCACCTGAGACTGCAGCTTCGATGGCCACCCTTTCAAAGGATTTGATTTGCTGAATTAAACCGCGAACAGCGACTGGAAGCTCTCCTACATTGATTGGCTTAGGACCATCCCTGGTTATCACGCAACTGGTTTCAATCGCAGATCCATAAGGAATGCCTTCAATCGCACCATGATTGATGGTATTTACCGCTTGAATATCACGTTTATCTGTATGCATCGAGCAAATCAACCTTACTGCCGCATCACTGTAGTACGCACCTCCGCGCTCTTCAAGCTGCGGCGGCTTGATAGCCAGATCCTTGTCTTTATATAGCTCGAATAAATCTGTTTCAAGTCTTTGAACGACCTCTGCACGTGTTTCCCCTTTTTCTGCATCCTTCAATTCTTGGGCTAGTACATCTCCCGTTTTATAATAGTAGTTGTGGTATGGACACGGAAATAGGTTTAACGCTCTTAGGAATTCCGGTTCCCAGCCCATTGCATGGATATTCTTCATCGTGACGGCTTTAGCTGGATCTGTAATCAAATGGATGATTTGATCTTTGACACTCTCGCCATCAACGAATACATCCAAGCCGTAAACCATATGGTTCAAGCCAGCAAAGTCGATCCGGACTCTTGATGGCTCTACATCCATTAAATCCGCAACACCTCGTTCCATACCAATCGGAACATTGCAAAGGCCGATGATCTTGGAAATATTACTATGACGCAGAACCGCTTCCGTTACCATTCCTGCAGGATTCGTGAAGTTAATCAGCCATGCTTCCGGACATAATTCCTCCATTTCATGAGCAATATCCAGAATGACGGGAATCGTTCTAAAAGCCTTGAAAAGCCCGCCTGGTCCATTCGTCTCCTGTCCGATCACTCCGTGTTTCAATGGAATCTTTTCATCAAGCGCCCTTGCTGCGAGCTGGCCAACCCGCAGCTGGGTTGTTACATAATCAGCGCCTTTAAGCGCTTTCTGTCTGTCTAGCGTGAGATGGACTTCAATATTCACTCCAGCCTTTTCAATCATCCTTTTTGCCAAGTTCCCGACAATTTCAAGCTTTTCTTTTCCCGCCTCGATGTCCACGAGCCAAATTTCACTCACAGGAAGTTTTTCATGATATTTGATAAAACCTTCGATCAGTTCAGGCGTATAGCTCGAACCTCCGCCAATCGTGACAATCTTCAGACCCTTTCTCATTCAGCAGTCCTCTCTTTCACTACATTTGCATGTAAGAATTCTTCGCGCAGATCGATCATTTCTATTGCAAGATCCTTTACAGTCATCGCTGTCATTAAATGATCTTGAGCATGCACCAGGATAATGGGAAGATCAAATTGGTCCCCGCCCGCCTCTGCATGGATTAATTGAGTTTGGTATTTATGGGCTTGCAGTAATTCCGTTTCGGCCTCGGCGATTTTCAAACGAGCAGAATCAAAATTCTTTTTCTTTGCTTCCTGCATCGCTTCCATTGCAAAGCTTCTCGCATTCCCGCTATATAAAATCAATTGAAAGGATAGCTGGTATAATTCTTCTTTTTCCATTTTCATCACTACTTTCTTAAACGTTTAGCGTTTCTGAATCTTTTGTAAGCTCTGTTCTATTTTTGGTATCCATCTTCACTTGAGCATAAACGAATGGTAAATAAATCGCTGTTGAAATGACTAAGTTGATTGCAGCCAAGACCGCTCCGGACACATGCCCGCCTGTCGCCAGGAATCCACCCACGATCGGAGGGGTAACCCATGGAATCTTAGCGACGATCGGGAAAACCATTCCGCTGCTTACCGCGATATAAGAGATCACCGTTGTAATTACCGGACCGAGAACAAATGGAATGAACCACATTGGATTCAGAACGATAGGCAATCCGAATAGGATAGGTTCGTTAATCTGGAAAACCCCTGGTGCCCCTCCAAGTGCAATCATCTGTTTATAACGTTTCCGGCCGGCAATGATCATTGCGATGATGAGGCCCAATGTTGCACCAGATCCTCCTAAATAAACAAATGCATCCAGGAAAGAACCTGCCAATACCCCATATTGGTCCATGTCCTTGACACCTTTTGCATATAAATCAATATTTTTCACACCCGAACTTTCAAAAAGCGGTGTTGTTATCCCTCCAAGGATATTTGGTCCGTGCAAACCAATCATCCATAATAAATGAACAAGAAATACTAGTAAAATAGCGAATGGCAATGAATCTACTGCACTTTGTAAGGGAGATACAATCACTTTACTCAGCCAGTCATTCAGTACCTGTCCATCCGTAACTTTACGGAATAGCAGTCCGAATACACCAGCGGCAAGAATCGTTGCCATACCCGGCACTAACTTTGCAAAAGAACGGGCTACCGCTGGAGGTACTCCATCAGGCAACTTAATGACTAAATATTTCACTCGGGAAAGTCTCACAAATATTTCGGTTGCTATTAAGGCAACGACTATTCCTGTAAAGAGGGCTGTAGCATTAAAATAGTTCACGCTTACGAAACCCCATGCCCCGCCTGTAACATCCTTATCATCAATGGTTAAAGTGACATTTCCGATTTGAGGTAATAATAAGAAGAAACAGGCCGAGGAAACCAGCATCGCTTCAAAACCATCGTCGCCGTATGATCTTGCTAGTTTATAAGAAATGCCGAATACAGCGAATACCGTCATGAATGCAAAGGTTCCAAACCAAATATCACCGCCTAGCGTATTCCATGCTGGACCGAAAATGGCCTCCATCATTCTTCCGTAAGGCTTGATGACTTGCCCAAGATTATTGAACAGGACGGCAAAAGACCCGATCATTGTAATCGCTATCATTCCAATCAATGCGTCACGAATCGCGAGCAGATGCCGGTTATTTCCTATTTTCACCGCTCCAGGCATAATATACTTATCAATAAAAGTCATCATATCCTTATTCTCCTTTTATTAAAGTAGTGGCTTGTTTTAGTACTTCTTCACCATTACATAGACCATAGAACATTGGATTGATGGTTGCGACCGGAATTCCCTTTTCCTTTCCCGCCTCCTGTAACTTGGAAAGAAGATACCGAACTTGCGGACCTAATAAAATCACATCAGCCTTATCCATTTCATTGTTCACTTCTGTAGAACCAACAGCCCATATATGACACTCCACCCCTTGTTTTTTAGCGCTTTCCTCCATCTTGGTAACTAATAAACTGGTAGACATCCCTGCAGAACAACATAATAAGATATTCATTGAAATTACCCCCCTTTTAATGATTGATTTTTCAGTATTTTCAGTAAAAATAGAACCATAATTTTATAATAAATGATGTTCCTTTGTTTTATCACTCCCCTTGAAAGGTATTTTTGAACTGGGTATTATTACCTCCATATATATATTGTAGTTACAAATCGAAAAAATATCAACACAATTTTTAATTTGTTATTACAAATTTTCGATTTAAAGTTGATTATTGAACTTATCCGATATAATCTATATGTATATATTGGAATGAGTAAAGGAGGCATCACTGTGGAGACCATGAATAAAGAAGCGGCATTGCATTCCATCGTTAAGGAATCGATTATCGATCTCATAAAAAATGGCGAGTATCAAACAAATACAAAATTACCGACTGAAGCTGAGTTTTGTAAAATATACGGAGTAAGCAGGACAACAGTGCGCACGGCCTTACAGCAATTGACAGTCGAAGGCTACATCTACCGTGTTCAAGGTAAAGGGACTTTCGTTTCGGAAAATAAAGTGAAGCAATTTCTTACAAGCACGGTTGAAAAGTTCTCAGAGCAAATCACGATGCAAGGAAAAAATCCTTCTACAAAGGTCATTAGCTTAAAGGTGATTGAAGCAAATGCTACCCTTGCCAAGCTTTTCAAGCAAAATATTGGAGATCCAGTAAACAAACTGGAACGGATTCGTTACGTAAACGATGTCCCCCTTCAATATGAAATTGCCTATCTGCCTTGGTATAAAACACCCGGGCTTAATATCGAAGCCTGTGAAAAGTCACTCTTTACAGTACTTGAAACACAATTCAATTTAAAAGTAAAAAAAACGGTCGAACACTTGGAGTTTTCACTAGCCGACGATTCCATTTCTGACAAATTGGATGTACCCAACGGTTCACCTTGTTTTTCATTAGAAACTTACACATATGAGGTTGATGGATCGGTCATTGAATTTTCTAAAACTCTCTTTAGAGGCGATCGTGCACACTTTGTCATCGAACGGAACTATTGAATGATAATTAAAAGAAGACGGATGCCTATTTCATAAAGGCAGCCCGTTTTTTTGTGTGCTTCTTATTCAGCATTTCGATTTGGGATTGAATATATTTTTTTATATCCGTTCATTTAGAGGCAATTATAACGATTGCCTCTTTTTATTGCGTGTTTGGATTCTTATACCATATTAAAATACTTACAAATCAATTCAACAAATGAGTAAAATTGACAAATATAGAATAATAATCTAACCTAGTAGACTAGAGATATTCTACTACTTAGATCGATATACAACTTTATGCCTATATATTTAATTGCAATCTTGATAAAAGTTACTAGGAAATCTCTTAATAATAAATAATTAGGCAGGTGGATTTTATGTGCGGTTTTGTAGGATGTATTCAAAAATATCCGAAAGCCATAAATTCAAATATGAAAGAAACGATCAAGAAGATGAACACGATCATTACCCATAGGGGTCCGGATGATGAAGGTTATTTTTTTGATGATTTTGTAAATTTTGGATTTAGAAGATTGAGCATAATCGATATAGATAACGGTAACCAACCTCTTTCATATGAAAATGAACGATATTGGATCATTTTTAATGGCGAAATCTACAATTATATTGAACTAAGGAAAGAACTCATTGATAAAGGATATGAGTTCACGACGGATTCTGATACTGAAGTAATATTGGCTCTCTATAGTAGCCAAAAAGAGCAAACCGTCCAGAAACTGCGCGGCATGTTCGCTTTTGTCATTTGGGATAAAGTCGAACAAAAACTATTTGGGGCAAGGGATCACTTTGGAATCAAGCCTTTTTTCTATTGTGAACAAGATAATGTCACATATTTTGCATCAGAAAAAAAGAGTATCTTGACAGCGATGAATGAAGAGTTGGACGTGAATTCATTACAGCATTTTCTCAGCTTCCAATATGTTCCCGAACCATCTACCTTATCCAATAACATTAAAAAGTTATCACCTGGGCATTATTTCACAAAAGAGCCCGGAAAGAAAATGGATATAAAAGAGTTCTGGAAACCTACTTTTCGCCCTTCCAGTATAGAAGATTCAAAAGTCATAAAAGAAATACAAGAAACCTTAATTGACTCGGTGAACGTACATATGAGAAGTGATGTTCCGGTTGGATCTTTTCTATCAGGTGGGATTGATTCATCATTTATCTGCTCCATCGCAAAACAGATTAATCCTAAGATCAAAACCTTTTCTGTAGGGTTCGAAAGAGATGGATACAGTGAAATAAACGTTGCACAGGAGACAGCAGCCGCTTTGAATGTAGAAAATATAAGTTATATCATAAGTCCTGAAGAATTCTTGGCAGAACTTCCAAAGATTATCTGGCATATGGATGACCCTTTAGCAGACCCCGCTGCCGTTCCGCTATATTTTGTCGCACGGGAAGCTAAAAAGCACGTTAAAGTCGCCTTGTCCGGTGAGGGTGCAGATGAATTATTCGGCGGATATAATATATACCGGGAGCCCCATTCCCTGCGCATGTTTTCCCATATACCTGCACCGTTGAACAACGTGTTGAGGACACTTTCCTCTATTTTGCCAGAAGGGGTTAAAGGAAAGAGTTTTATAGAGCGTGGAGTAACACCTTTAGAAGATCGATATATCGGAAACGCAAACATATTCGACGAGAAAGAGAAAAAACTTTTACTAGTGAATTATCTCAATGGTTTAGAAAATGAAAAAGTGACAAGTCCAATCTATTCAAGTTCTTTAGGTTATGATCCTATTACCCAAATGCAAAATATTGATATTCAAACTTGGCTAAAAGGTGATATTTTATTGAAGGCAGATAAAATGTCTATGGCGAATTCTTTAGAGGTGAGAGTTCCATTTTTGGATAAATGCGTATTCAATACGGCTTCAAAACTTAGTATGGATCAAAAAGTAAGAAATGGAACGACCAAATACATGCTTCGAAAAGCTGCCCGCGGGATTGTGCCGGAACATGTATGGAGCAGGAAGAAGCTGGGTTTTCCAGTGCCTATCCGCCATTGGTTAAAGGATGAATTATATGATTGGGCAGTAAAGTTAATCCAGGAGAGCCCAACTGACTATCTTTTTAACAAACCGCAAATTATGAAATTACTTGAAAACCATGTAAATAATAAAACGGACAACAGCCGGAAGCTCTGGACCATTTTGACTTTTATGATTTGGCATCAAATTTATATAGAAAAACAATATGAGCCACGGCCTCAAAAGACTTTACAATATGCTGTAAATTAAGCATCCATTGGCTCGTTTACTCATTTGCACCCAAGCATCAATGTAATAGGCTTGGGTGCTTTTATTTTTACATGATAACAACCAAAAAACGAGGATCCGTTTAAATTAACAATTGGTATATGACGAATTTCTCATAAGGATTAAATTCAGTCAAGCCTGGTAATATCACTTCGCCCTTCAGCTCGAAGGCGGTTTGATTTTCGAGGAAAAAAATATAATCCTGTGACCCATAAAATAAAATCAGTTCGATTTGGCGCGGTTCTTTTTCAAAGGAAAGCAAAATATTATTGATGATTTTCATAAAGATCTGTACTGAGAACGGATTAAAGAAATAAAACCGATTGTCTTTCGAATCAATATCATATTCTTCCGCTAAACAACAGTGGAATTCTATATTGCCATTGTTGTTTTTCCTTTTCTTCTTATAGTTATTCAGATTCCCAATCGCTTCTTTATAGTAGTTTTCATTCATCTCCACGCCAACCACAGATGATTGATATAAGTGATGGATAAAAAAATTCAATCGTCCTTTACCACATCCAAAATCCACAATGCGATCATTTCTTTTTAGTGGGTATTTTTTGAATAAATGTTCTAATGCACTATATGGCGTAGGTTCGTATCGATGGTAATGCAAAGAATCATTGAAAATTTTTTGTTCCCCTTCCGTCTTGATGTTTAGCATCTCATCATAACTTGTTTCTTTCATTGTTATATGCACCTGCTTCATGGTTATTTCAAAAAGGGATTCCTAACTAAAAACTCCAAATAAGGTTGATCTTATCCAGGGTAAAGTTTTGTTATATGAATGTCCAGACAATTAATTGGATTTTGCTTTAGTTACATAATCATTAAAATCAGAGATGCATGGGCTGGCCATATAATGACCGCCTTCAATCTGGATCGTCTGGGGTACATTCTTTATCCCTAACTGATCAATTATCGTTCGGTTTTTACACCTTGCTGTTTTAGCCCTATTGCTTTCCGCTTAATCTCTTCCAAATAATGCACTCTTGTTCCTATAAGAAAAACACCTCCAAATTCGTATTTATTATAAATACGACTCAGGGGGTGTTTTTATCTTGTCTCATTTTCCTACTTCATCATCCCATATGATCCAATCATGAACCTCAAGGATTTCCAAAAATTTCATCAAACGAGGTAAGGCTGGTTCTGCTTCCTCACCAAAATGTTCACTCATCGCTTCAGAAATCTGTTTGACATTGCTTTGGAACTCCATTTGTTTAATGGCAAATGCCCCAAACTTATCAAGCTTGATTTTACGGACTGATGGTTGTTTAAGGAAACGAATCGTAATTCGTTCCACAAAATTGGTCCGTTGAATGACTAAAAAAGTTGCTTCCAAAGATTCTTGTTCCATTGTGACGCGTTTTTCCAAAAGGGGAACCATGGTTAACAGGTTCCTCTTTTTTGATTGGCGTTTACGAAGCATCTTCTTTTTTCCCTTTGCTGGATACGAACCATAGCAATCCAGCTAGAGCAAGGAATAGTAAGAATGGTAGCAAATTGCTGGCTAATTTAGCCGTGGCCGGGACTTGGACACCTGCTGCAATCAATATGGCAATAAGTACACCAATCAATGATTCACCTGCTATTAAACCAGATGCAAATAATACACCCCTATCAACACGTGCTTTAAGCGCTTCTTTCGTTTTCGAAAAGAACTCAACGAAGAAACGAATAAATCCACCGATCATGATTGGGACACTAGTATGAACCGGCAAGTAAATGCCGACTGCAACAACAAGTGAATTCAGACCGAAAAACTCTAATGTGATAGAAATAGCCGCACCGATAAAGATAAGGGTCCAAGGTAGATCTCCCCCAAGAACGCCTTCAGCAAGTATTTTCATAAGTGCCGCTTTAGGTGCAGGTAGTTCTGCAGATCCCATCGTATAAGCGTTGTCCATTAGAACCAGGATAAAACCAATGACAGAAGCAGACGCAACGACACCGATCATCATGGCAACTTGTTGTTTCCATGGTGTTCCGCCCACAATATAACCTGTTTTTAGATCTTGGGAAACATCACCGGAAACCGCAAGAGCAGTACAGATGATCGCAGCAACAGTTAAAGCCGCTACCATTCCATTCGTACCAGTAAAACCAATAGCTTTATAGACAATCGCTACAATCAATAGTGTGGCTATGGTCATCCCGGAAACAGGGGAAGAAGAACTTCCGACGATCCCAACAACCCTTGAAGCCACCGTCACGAATAAAAATCCAAAAAGCGCAATTGCAATCCCACCGATGATTCCTACATCTGTTATTGGTGTGAAAGCAATGATTAAAATAACGATGATCGTTCCCAACCAAACGTACTTAGCCGGGATGTCTTTTTCAGTACGGATCGAACCCGATTTAAGTTGCCCTTTATTGGCTTTTACGCCTTTAAGGGTATCAAAAACTGAACTGAAAAGTATAGGTAATGTTTTGATCAATGTGATCAATCCGCCAGTTGCAACAGCACCAGCTCCAATATAACGTATATAATTATCCCAAATTCCCCATGCATCCAATTCACCGATCGGTACATCAGAAGGGAAAATGGCTGTTCCATTGCTGCTGCCAAAGAAGCTGATTGCCGGTATGAGAACGACCCATGCTAATAGCCCTCCACCTAGCATTTGTCCTGCAACACGCGGTCCAATGATATAACCTACACCCAAAAGGGAAGGAAAGGCATCAAGACCAACCACCGCATTTTTAAAGTTTGTGATTCCTGTTTCAACCTCTGTTTTAAAAAGCTTAAAACCATCACCAAGCCCTTTAACCATACCGCCGATAACCAAACCGGCTCCGATTAATTTGGCACTTGTACCGCCTTCTTCTCCTGACTTCAGAACCTCGGCACATGCCGTACCTTCAGGATATGGTAATGTTTCATGTTCCCTTACAATCAAAAGCTGGCGAAGGGGAACCATCATGAAGACCCCTAAAAACCCCCCAGTTAATACAACGAAAATGATGAATGCTTGACTCACGTCCATGTCCCACATGAATAATGCTGGAATGGTAAATACAGCACCGGCACCAATTGCCTCACCTGCCGTGGTCATCGTTTGCACAATATTGTTTTCTAAAATTGAATCCCTGCGAAAAACCCCTCTTAAGATAGCCATTGAAATTACCGCTGCGGGTATTGAAGCAGAGACAGTTAAACCAATAAGTAGGCCTAAGTATGCATTTGCCGCACCGAATACGATTGCAAGAATGATCCCTAGAATGACTGCCGTTGCAGTTAATTCCGGTAGAGATTTTGATGCAGAGACGTACGGAACGAATTTACTTTCTTTCGAATTGTTCGACAATTTAGCCACTTCCTATGTTAAACTTTAAAATCACAGAGAACATTATATCACTGTAATTTAAAGTCCTGCAATGGGAAAATTTCTCTTACTAAAAGTTTGATTATATCCAAAATTCAGATTAGCAGTTTCGGTTTTAAAGTATATAAAAATAATATTTCTCTAATTACCATTTGGTTTGATTCAATTGCTTTCCATTCAACAGGCTATTATATAATAATTTTTTTCCCTGTGTCCTTTAACGGATATGCAGCATTCATAAACAATCATTAGGAACAATAAGCAATTACCCACTCTGTGATTGAACATTAAAATAAAAACTAACATATCCTGGCAAGATCAAGTCTCCAGAAAAGGAATGATATATTCATGGTCTCCTATATGGACTATACTTCACCATCTACACAATACTTTTTCGATGTTAACAAGAGCACCTTCGTTAAAAAAAACAATCAAAACTATATAAATGTATTAGGTATCAAACAATTGAACACACTCGAAAATGTTTCATTATTAGATATTTACCTTAGTACCGACAATGTCGTAGAACCGCATTATCACCAAAATGCTGCAGAGCTAGTGTACTGCATTTCTGGAGCTGCAACCGTTTCATTACTGAATCCTTTTACAAAACAAATACAGAATTACCCCATTAAACCCGGTCAAGTAGCCAATGTTCCACCAGGTTGGTGGCATTATGAAGTAGCCAATACTGATAACACCCATCTGCTTGCCATTTTTAATGCACCAACACCTGAAGTGATCCTGGGTTCGGATATTTTGAAATTGACGCCTGCAAATATTATGGCGCATACGTATTGTATCGATGAAAACCAATGGAAAAAAGTAATTGCACCGGTTCAACCATCAACATTCATCGGTCCGCCAGCCAACTGCGATCGAGCGGCCGAAAGAGACAGTCAGCAATACCCGCAATATATTAATCACTATGATAACCAAATGTATACTGCCCCGTCATACAACTATCAATTTCAACCTAATCCCCAGTATTATTATTGAAGATAAGTGTTGGACCTGGGGATTTCACGGATTAACCCTGTCATTCATAGAAAACTCTAATAAATTGGAATGAAAAAAAGCAATAGAGAACCCTATTTACATGAGGATCCCCATTGCTTTTAATTGCATAATCGGGTTTTAAAAAAGTTGATTTCATATATTTTCGCTACTTCCACATTCGTAACTTTTATTTATTTGCTTAAAATTACCCATCCAATAAATTCATGACATTTCATTTCCAAATAGCAAATTTTTGTCATTCATGTGGCCACCCAATGGGGTTTATTTTTAAGTCACTTGAATATTAAAAATCCAGCACACACTTGGATAGTTTTTTTCTTTTTCAAATATCATATTCCGAATAGTTTCTTCTATATTAACTCGCAATTTCCAAAACCCTTTAAAACATTATTGGATGGATTTACATAAGAATAAAGGAAAACCCAACATCAAAGTCATTTTTAGTGTTTCAAAAATAATCTATACTTTATACACCCCTTATCTTTAACATAGCCAATCTCTTTTGAAAATGGCTTTGTACTTGAGAAATCAGATTAGCTGTTTCTATTTTTTTTGTTTGTTATTCTAAAAATAGGACTAAGCTTTTCATAAATATAATAATTTTTGTTTTTGAATCTGAAACTCTTCATCCGTTAAAAATCCTTGGATTTTTAACTTTGCTAGTTTTTCTACCTTTTCTACAATATCAATTTCTTTAATTGGAGAAATGGAGTTAAGCATCACTAATACTTGATTTGGTCCTGTGCGTTTCATAACCCTGTATCCATTTTCCGTTGCTGTAGCAACTCCTTCATCATTTGGTTTACAGTAGCCATTTACCTGGGCAGTTCCATCATCCCTAACCAGAAGTTTTCCCACAAGACCAACAGGAACCCATTCAGATCTCTCGAGTCGGGAGTTGCATGGTTGTTCCGGATCCCAATCAGGATTTATTTTCTTTCTCACCTCGGTACATTCTTCTACGATGGTATTCCCTTCATGGTCTGTTACGGCAGGGAGGGTAATATCTTCGAATATCGGTCGATTCCATTCGTCAAGTAAATATTTACTACAAGCCGGATCTTCCGTATCTGCCAGTATCCCTGGATTGGAACTCGTAATTCCTAAAATATAGTCGTCATTCGAATGAGCTTTTCGGATTTTCTCACCATTTAAAGTTACGAAATAACCCACATCAATCGATTGGCCATTTGCAGTTTCAAACATCTCGGCATAATCGCAAGCGCCAGCAGCGGTTATAACTGAAGCAGTAGTTACTGTTCCATCGAAACAAGCATTACCGTCATTTAGGATTTTGGCTACTACACCAGCCGGATCACATTGGGCTACCCCGTTTACGAGATACCATGAATAGTTAAGATCAACAGCTGGATTTGGACCTCCTAGTCGTCCCATTACATGTACACCTTCTAAACCGTTAGCACAAGTTTGAAAACCTTCGGTATGAGAAAGGGTTCCATCTGCAAACGTTCCAGATCCTTGGGCATGGGAGACAATTCCACTGGCAGTTGTACCACTCCCCTCGGCATGGGAAGTATCTCCGCTCGCCGTTGTGGCCTGTCCCTCGGCATGGGAAGCAAAACCACTCGCGGTTGTTCCAACACCCTCGGCATGAGAAGCTTCTCCAATGGCAATTGTACTTTGCCCTTCCGCACGGGAGCGGGGCCCAATAGAGTTAGAGCCTTCCCCTTGGGCATGAGAAGAATCCCCACTGGCAATTGTGCTTAATCTTTCGGCATGAGCAGCAAATCCAGTGGCATTTATACTAACTCCTTCCCCATGTGAACCAATTCCACTTGAAATTGTATTGACCCCTTCTGCATGGGCAGCAGGACCACTAGCAGATGTTCCAAATCCTTCGGCATGAGCAGCACCTCCACTAGCTGAAGTATTTACCCCCTCAGCATGAGAAAAATCTCCCAAAGCTTGCGGACCAGACTGGGATGTAATATCCTGAGTCCCGCCTTCTGCATGAGAGGCAAATCCAGTGGCATTTGTACCAACTCCTTCCCCATGTGAACCAATTCCACTTGCTAAGTTAGGTGCTGGATTACCCAATGGATCTACACCGCCTCCTTCCACGTGGGATGCTCTTCCGGTAGCGGTATTCCCTTCTCCTTCTGCGTGAGCATTAATACCGCTAATCGTTGTTTGTGTATTCAAACCTTCAGTGTGAGAATTAGCTCCGGCTGATGTTGTATTGCTCCCTTCAGCATGGGAATGGGGTCCACTGGAATTTGTTGCAAAACCTTCTGCATGAGAAGCCACTCCGCTTGCTGTGGTTGCAGTTCCCTCTGCGTGCGCTGTATCAGCAACTGCCAAAGTCTGAAATCCTTCAGCGTGAGCGGCGTTTCCAGCCGCAGTTGCTTCACTTCCTTCAGCATGAGAAGCACTCCCGTTTGCAGTTGTATTGATTCCTTCGGCATGAGAAGCATTCCCGTTTGCAGTTGTATTGATCACTTCCGCTTCTGAACAAGTCCCTAACGGATTTTGATTACAACCATTGGCCATCATGATTCTCCATTCTTATTAAAATTTGTTTAAACAAAAACTCCTTTTATTTATGCTTTTACAAAAAAATGGTGTAGACAAGCTACTAGGATAATAACCCTTTCCATTTAATCGAAGAAAGCAAGCTCAAGAGCTTTATCAATCCACATTTTCCGGGAAGCCGAACGTTTCTTTCAATTATTATCGTTATGTTTTAATCGCATCTTACTGGTGAAAAATACAATTAAGTATAACCGTCTTGGATAGTATAAGCAGCCGGAGATGGTTTGGCTGGAGTTTTCGAACCTTTCCAATCAAAAGCATCACTGCGTTATATTCACAATAGGTTTTCCAACTATAACCTGGCATTTCGTTATGGGCTTTCATACTTTCTTATCCCACCTTAACAAGCGCAGCGTAAAGCTCTGCACTTGCAAGAGTAGCCTTCATCCATAGTGTCATATTGGCAATTACCAACAACACAGATTCCCAGCGAGAATTGATTGATTTTACCCACATGAATAGGTCCGGCTTTCAATATCATTTACAAATAAAATCCTATCCTTTATACCACTTCAAAGATTAATTAGATTCTGATTCTTCGTCTCATTTAAATTTAAATTCATAATAAAAAGCCACCCGATGGACAGCTCATCTTAATCCTTGTTTGTTCAAAACTTCTTCTTGCAGGAATGAAGAAGTTTCGATTCCATGATTTACGCCATACACATGCACTATGATGTTGAAGATCGAAGAAAGTCCTAAATTGGTATCAGTAAGTTTAGGGCATTCAAATGTTTCCATAACCTTAGATAAATATAGTCATGTTACCCAGAATATATAAGACTCATCAGCAGAGAACTTTTCATAAGCTAAAAAGAGCCCTTTAGCAATAAATGTGGTCACTTAGTGGTCATTTAATAAGGCTGTTTTCACATACTTTGTTGCTATTTACCAGGTAGTGAGTTGTGGTTGATTTCCCCTCCAGATGCTCGCT
>NZ_JBHZPE010000046.1:12233-39306 GCF_042787985.1 Peribacillus sp. YIM B13481 | reverse complement strand
AGGAGTCTCGCACTTCCGCTCCAATCAACCTTAAATAGTTTCGTTTTAAAAACAACAATCTTTACGAAAAGAGCCAATTTATAAAATCACTATGTTTAAAAAGGAGAGATTAAAATGGCTAAAAAATCCAAGGTGGTAAAAGCACAAAAACAGTTGGCAATGGTCGAAAAGTATGCAGAACTTAGAACGCAATTGAAGGAGAAGGGGGATCATGCTGCATTGGCCAAACTCCCGCGTGATTCTTCGCCGACAAGGGTTCACAATCGTTGCGGAGTAACAGGAAGGCCCCGTGGATATATGCGCAAATTCAACATGTCACGTATCGTTTTTAGGGAACTTGCTCATAAAGGGCAACTGCCAGGTGTCAAAAAGGCAAGCTGGTGAAGCGGGGAGAAAAGCAAGGTTGATTCAGGGGGAAGGTTCCTTGAATCAACTTTTTATTTTGAAAAGGAAAGCTTTAAGCAGTCAGAGTATATAATATTAAATCGGTTAATAAGACAATTTGAGAAGCAGGATGTATGATTTTTTGTTAGTTACGAAGAGGAATCGTTCATGAGAATAAGAGCCCTTAATAAACCAAGGGCCGCTTCATGTCTAACCTAGCTTAAAGGAAGTGTATGGCGTAATCTTATTTTACTAACTTTAATGCTTGTTCAGAAATTAAGGCACGAAAAGGGGGCGTGAGAGAACCAGTTCGGTTTAGGTAAGGTAAGATAACGTAAAGAAAGCATAAGTTTTATCAACTCTGCTTTTTTATTAATCAAATTTTACCTTTGGAAAAATTCAATCCACTCTTTTTCTGGTCCATATATGTAGAAATAGCGATAACCATTTGGAAGGGTGACGATTTCTTCATCAATCAGCTCGATGTTATCTAAACTTTTAATCCGGTCATATTCCTCTTCGATATCATCCACAGTAATTGCAAAATGGTGGATCGTTGCTTCGGATGGCAGTGTGTCGCTATAACCTTGAATTAATTCAATTTCTGTTTCGTCTGAATCATTGTATCCAAGGAATGCTAGTTGGATTACACCATTAGTATGTAGCACCCGCGATTTCACTTTTAAATCTAATACATCCTGATAAAAGGTTATGGATTCTTCAAGATCTCTTACAACAACTCCGATATGATCGACTCTTTTTATAGCCAAGGAACTTCCTCCTAATTTTGTTTAGTACAATATGAAAGTATTAGTATATATAACATTATTCGTAATAAAATTACAATTTCGGGGTAGTGTTTTTCTGATTATTAAAAAATGATGGATGAAGGAAGAATTGGCTGGTGCATCGTGGAAAATGATTGATAAAGAAATAGACAATACTTAATGAAGAAAAGTATTGTCTATACATGTATAGTGGAGAACTCTTTCTACTTCATTGAATTTGCATCTCATTTACATAATCCATGAAATCCCTTGCTTCTTGAAATTCAGCTTGAAGATTGGCAGGTAAGTCATCGACATTAACTGAGCCGTTTTCACTCCCACTTTGCACGGCAATTTTTTCATATGTCATAAGAGCCTCAATATACGTTTCGTATTCCTCAGCCGTTAACAACTCTTCACTGGATACTAGTCCGTTTAATTTATCAAAATATGGCTGTATTTCCATAAAAGCTGTTTTTAATTCAGCGATTTTTCTTGAAGGAAGTTGGTCGTAATCAATATTGCCGTTTGCATCTCCATAGTCTAGCTTAGACTCAGTTACTACATGTAATAATTCTTTGAAATCAGCATACTCTTCTTTTCCCAATTCACCTTTAGCTTGGGACAGTTTTGCATCGAAAAGGAGGTATCCCTCCATGGTAGCATTAGCCAAATGCTTTTTTACCTGCTCGAATGATCCGTATAGATCATCAGCCAGGAAGGATTGATAGGCGAAAGCACTGGTTGGGAGTAACAGTGAAGCAATTAGCACGCTTGTTATTAAATATTTTTTTCTTTTTCCTCGATTAGTTGTTATTGTACTCATTACTTTCACTTTTAGTTCTGGTGAAGGATTTAGGCTCTTACTTTCTTCATATAACGCTTCCCTTAATTGATTATGAAGATTGTTCATTATACATTCCTCACTTTCTCTAAAAATAATTTACTTTCTTTTCCTTTCGCATTCAACTTTCTTAAAGAAGCGTGAATCCTGGATTTAACGGTTCCAATCGGGATTTCTAAAATTCTGGCTACCTCTTCTTGTGAATAATCATTTAAGTAGCGAAGAATTACGACTTGTTTTAGCTTGTAAGGTAACTGGTTTACTAAATCTACGAGTTGTTGATTAGAAATTTTATCAACAATGTCATGAGAAAAATCTGGAACATTGATTCGTACTGCTACTTCTGCTTCTGCCTTTTTAGAAATCCTTAGGCGCATCCATCTTTTCCGTCGATAGGTTTGAAGCTGCCGTATGACAATCCCCATTAACCATGGTTTGAAAGGTCTTTCACAATCATATTTACGAAGAGACTTATAGACCTCTATGTAGATGTCCTGAATCACATCGTCAATATCCGCTTTTTCGTCTATAAGAAAGTGAACGTTTCTATAGACACTTTGAATAGTTTTTTCATATAGCTCGTCGTATGCCTGTTTCTCTCCCTTTAAGAAAAGTTTGATGCTGGAAATTAAATCATTTTGGTCACTCATCCTATAATCTCCTTCCGTCTATACTATATATTGGTAAGGTATTAATATTTCGTTCGCTTTTTAGGGGTATTTTCCCATTTTAATGGATTATTTTCTTGAAAAGAAAAGAATTTATTTTTTTCCAGGGCAAAAATTTGTTTCTATATGGAATAGTCGATATACTATGGAAACAACTCCATTATTTAATGGATATGGGAGGAGAGGTAATATGGGTAATATTCGTGAAGGTGAGGTTTTCACCCTTACTGATGACAATGATGAAGGCCATGAAGTTGAGGTTTTAGGATCATTGGATGTAGAAGGAACGGAATATGTAGCAGTAGGTTTGCTTGAAGATATTGAAGAAGATACAGAGGAAGATATCGATATTTTCTTTTTCAGGGTCGAAGGCGAAGGTGAGCTGCTCGATATCGAATCGGATGAAGAGTTCGAAAAGGTATCATTGGCGTTTGAAGCGGCATTTGAAGAGAAATAATGATGGGGCAAGAGTAAAAGGCGGCACAATATGTGCCGCCTCAGGCTGTTGAACAAAAGGTTTCGGAATGTTCTCATTCCGAAACCTTTTTGATTTTTTATTGAATTTGAAGTACTTTCTTTAATTTCTTTCTCTTCTTCCTTATCGAAACTCTTTATAAAGCTTCATTATTCCATCTGCTTCGCATCGCAAGTTATAAAATAATTGTTTTTCCAATTTGGAAACCTCCCGATCTAAGGGAATGGAATGCTATATTAACTTTCTACAGCAGTTCTGCAATAACCTACTAATTTAATTTGATACAATATGGTTTACTTGTTAATATGGCCTAATTTGATTAAAAGGGGTTATGAAACAATGAAAAAGATTGAAGTTAAAGCAATTAATGTTAAGAGAATTATAGTTCCGGCTGTTGCTAGTGTAATGTTATTTTCAGCCTTTACACCTTTTTCAAAAGCTTTTGCTTCTGAAATAAAAGAACCAGTTCAATCAAATACCGAAGTAAGTTCTGAAATTGTGGATGTCTTTTATTTGTAATTCTTATTTTTTTCTCTCTTCCCACGCCTATAACCTTGTTCTAAAGTATGCTGCCAAGCATTTATATTTACTTATAAATGACCCTCTCAACTCGAATAGCTCACCAAGCTTACAGATGTATTGTTCACAACAACGAAAAAAGCGTAAGCTATTGCCTACGCCTTACTTCTCAACTTATTTTTACAGTAACAAATACTATCTATTTACCAAAAAGGCGGGCGAGCACCCCTTCTTCTCTTCTTCATGATTAGTAACGGCAACCTGTTTTATACTTTCCTCATTTTCTTTTATACCTGCCATTAATCTTCTGTCTTTTTCTTCTAGTTTGTTATTTATATATTCTTGCTGTTTCTGGATTTGTTCAACCAATGACTTTTGTCTGTTCGTCTATGGATTTTTGCATGTCCTGTACGGCCCCAGCGACATTTACAGTCACTGGTTCCTTGAGACCAAGTTTTACCTTATATTTACCGAACGAACAACTGTTTAGAACTAAGGAACGGGTGTGCGGGACTCCTGCAAAAAGCGAGTGCCCTACGTTCCAATCAACATTCAAAAGTTACAAACCCTCAAAAAAGCTGTAGACAAACTCAATTATTTATCGAGTTTGTCTACAGCTTGAAGGCGGCACAATATGTGTCGCCTTTTTATATGTAAAAAGAAAGTATTGGCCCCGCCTTCGCCAAATACCATGATAGCCACGCGTGCTACCCAGCCTTACTTAAGTATAATGTTTTAATATTGATGGGACGTGTACTTTATATGAAGGTTTTGTGAAAAAACGGAGTATTTTTCCATCTCTGGGGCATAGGATGAAAAAGTGGAGGTGATAGGATGGCTGTTGTAAAGAACACTGCAGCCGATCGTGCCTTATTGGCAAGATTGCTTAGAGCTGAAGGCGAGGGTGAAGGTGATCAAGGCATGTTGATGATCGGGAATGTAGGGATCAATCGGATTAGGTCTAATTGTTCCGATTTCAAAGGGTTGAGGACGATTCCAGACATGATTTATCAGGAACATGCCTTTGAAGCTGTGCAGAAGGGGTATTTTTATCAACGAGCAAGAGAAAGGGAAATAAGGCTTGCACGTCGCAGTATAAATGGTGAAAGGCTATGGCCCTCGAAATTTAGTCTATGGTACTTCAGGCCACAGGGAGATTGTCCGGCAACCTGGTATAATCAGCCCCTCGTTGGGCGTTTCAAGCTTCATTGCTTTTATGAACCAACAGGTGCAGAATGTGAAAATATTTATAGTACATTTTAAGGAAGAGGCTGAACCTTATGGGGGTTTGGCCTCTTTGTGCATCAATCTTTAAATAGGATAATATCATATGATAAAACTGGAAAATGATTTACTGATACTGTAAAATTGAGACTGTAAATTTCCGGATAAGAAAGGAATAAAAAAATTTGATGAGTAAAAGGCTTATTAATTATGGACAAGGGCAAATGGGAGAACAGTCGGTGGATGATACACTTAAGTCATTCATGGAGAACAACCCGGACGCCATATCCATTGTTGATCTGGAAGGAAAGACCCTTCAAGTAAATGCCGCTTTTGAAAAGTTTTTCGGTTGGAAGAATGATGAGCTCATTGGCATGCCATATCCAATTATTCCTGAATTCTTGAAGGAATCAGCCAAGGAATTGCATGACCAAATTAGGGCAGGGGTAAAAAAGAAAGGCTTTGAGACGGTCAGGCAAAGGAAGGATGGCCGGTTAATCAATGTGAGCATCTCCCTGTTTAATATCCGGGATAATGAATATGAGCCGTCCGCACTGGTCTTCGTTTATCGGGATATCACGAACCAAAAGCTTGCTGAAGCTGCCTTGAAGGAAAGTGAGCAAAGATATCGCAGTTTAGTGGAGGTGTCACCTGAAGCGATTTTTGTACATCGTGATGGGATAATAGAGTATATGAATCCCATGGGGGCAAAAATGCTGGGGATGGATAGTGTGGAAGATATTATCGGTAAGTCGGTCTTTCAGTTCGTTCACCTGGATTCCCGGGAAAGTGTACAAAAAAGAATCGAGATAATGAGGGACGATTATCAGGCGGTTGGTTTACTGGAACAAAAGTTCATTCGACTTGACGGACAAGTATTTTATGGAGAAACACTCGGTCTTCCGATTATTTATAAAGGTCATCCAGCGATACAGGTATTCTGCAGGGATATTACGGAGCGTAAAAAAACCGAAGAGCTGCTTTGTAAATCCAATATGTTATCGGCCGTTGGACAAATGGCTGCGGGTATCGCACATGAAATAAGAAATCCATTAACTACGGTCAAAGGATTTTTACAATTATTAAGCGAATACCCTGAGCAAAAGGACTATCTTGAAATGACGGTCAGCGAAGTTGAGAAAATTGAAATGCTGGCCAATGAATTTTTAAGTTTAGCAGAGCCTGAAGCGAAGGTTTGTGAATCGATTCAGCTTAACGATATTTTGGATAGTGTGATTACATTAGCCGAGTTTCAAGCGATATTGTATGATGTTGAAATAATCAAGGAATATAATACGGGTTTGGGATCGGTCATTGGCGAACCGAATCAGTTAAAACAGGTTTTCACGAATGTCGTCAATAATGCGATTGAAGCCATGCCGAAAGGCGGCAAACTTCATATACAGTTAAACTATGAGGGAGTCTACGCGATGATCCGATTCATTGATCAAGGCTGTGGAATTTCAAAAGAGCGCATGAAGCATTTGGGGCAGCCTTTTTATAGCACCATGGAAAAAGGAACAGGGTTGGGGCTCATGGTCAGTACTAAAATCATTCATGGGCATAATGGGGAAATTCATTTCAGTAGCGAAGTGGGAAAAGGGACGATTGTAGAAATCATTCTCCCCCTCAATGAGAGCTCACAATGAAAAGTGACGAGAAGCCATGCTTTCGTCACTTTTTGGATTATAGCTTAACGATCGTTCTGCCTCTTGCTTCCCCTTTTAATAGGGTAGGAAGGATGTCAGGCAATTCTTTAATAGTAATTTCCTGTTGAACGAGCTGTTCTAAATGTGCAAGTTTAAAGTCGGTGGCAAGGCGATGCCAAACTTGCAATCTTGTATCCATCGGGCAATTGACCGAATCGACCCCAAGTAAATTAACACCTCTTAAGATGAATGGAAAGACGGTGGCAGGAAGGCTTGTGCCGGCTGTTAATCCGCTTACCGCCACAGATCCGCCATACTTGATTTGGCTAAGGACCGAGGCTAACGGTTCACCGCCGACGGGATCTACCGCCCCGCTCCACTTCTGTTTGCCAAGTGCCCGAAGCTTGCCATCATATACTTCTTCACGGGATACAATGGTCGTCGCTCCGATTTCCTTTAGGTATCCATGTTCCGATTCCTTTCCTGTACTTGCTTCCACTGAATAGCCAAGTTTGGCAAGGATCGAGACAGCGAAACTGCCGACCCCGCCAGTTGCACCAGTGACGAGAACGCTCCCTTGATCAGGAGTGAGGTTATTTTCTTCAAGGCGCAGAACTGATAAGGCAGCAGTGAAACCTGCAGTTCCGATGATCATCGCCTCTTTCAGTGTAAGGCCATCAGGAAGTGGAACGATCCAATCTGCTGGAACACGGGCAAATTGACCGTAGCCGCCGGATTGTGAAACGCCAATCCCGTAGGAGGTCGCAATCACTTCGTCGCCTTCCTGAAACCGGGAATCCTCAGATGAAACGACTATACCAGCCATATCAATTCCTGGAACGATCGGATAGCTGCTGACAATGTTTCCATTCGGAATGCTGGCAAGGCTATCTTTATAGTTCACACCGGAATAATGGACACGGATGAGCACTTCCCCTTGCGGCAAATCATCAAGTGATAGTTGCTGAATGTTAACGGAAAATCGATCATCTTGCTTGTTTACAACCAATGCATCAAATTGCTGTAACATGGTTTGTTCCCCCTTTTATACTGAATCTACTCCATTATAGAAGAAAAAACGTCAAAAAGTATAATGATGAAATTCGAAATAAGTAGCGCTTCCTTTTCTTTCTACTTCTAAAAATGTTACTATTAGATTTGATTCAGTTCATATTAAAGGAGATGTTTTACATGGCTAAAAAAGGATACATACTTATGACAAATGGAGAAAAGATCGAATTCGACCTTTTCCCGAACGAAGCACCGAACACAGTGGCTAACTTCGAAAACTTAGCAAACACAGGATTTTATAATGGTGTAGTCTTTCACCGTGTAATCCCTGGTTTCGTAAGCCAAGGCGGAGATCCTACAGGTACAGGTGCAGGCGGAAGCGGCAAGCAAATCAAATGTGAAACAGTAGGAAACCCTCACAAACATGAGGCAGGCAGCCTATCGATGGCACACGCTGGAAAAGATACTGGCTCAAGCCAATTCTTTATCGTGCACGCGCCACAACCGCATCTTAACGGTGTTCACACAGTATTCGGTAAAGTGACATCTGGACTTGAAACGGCTAAAGCTATGAAAAATGGCGACAAAATGGAAAAAGTCGAAGTTTTTGACGCTGAATAATGGAAGTGAAAAGAGGGGGCATATGCTCCCTCTTTCTTTTTGCTATTTAAAGGGCAGCAGACTTAAACTATAAGCCCATTTTGTATAGTAACTAATGAAAGTAAACCTATTTGAAGAAATCGTTTCATTAGAGCAAAGCAAATATAGAAAGAACCCTTTTCGGGGGCCCTTTCTCGCTGTCTAGAACTCCGGCTTTGATTGTCGATTTTACTTCTTTTGCAGGAGCATGGTTAAGAATGACACATACCCATTGTTCCAACACAAAGATCCCAGCTACCACTTTTGTTCATGCTCCCCACTCCTTTTTACATCTTTACAATAGAACCACCTGTGGATCCTTTATAATTTCCCCATACCGTCTGTTTCTTGTCTGTCCTAATTCATGGCCCTTTTTAAATGTAAATTAGAGGGCAGCATTTTTGTTAGAGATACACATATACGAAAAGAGGGAACCCTTTAAAATATTGAGTCATTTTGGCGTAATGCTTTCACTGAAACAATATTTGACCCCTGACATGGTTTCCGAAATATCCCATAATCTTTTCGAAGTTTCTTCATTATACAAGGTATCGATGATAGTATCTTTTCTAGGAAAGCCTTTTCTGCTTTTCTTTCCATCGGGTCCGATATACTCCCCGCCTGTTAAGGTTGGTTCCGTTGCGGCATAAAGAGTGGGGAGTGCTCCCATATTTGCCGGCTGGGTGAAGGTTTTGGAAAGAAAGTGGACGAACCTATTCATGGGTTTGCCAGATCCGCGTGACATGAGATTAGTATGGGCAAGGCCCGGATGACAGGCAACGCTAATCGGGTTTGCTTCATGCTGGTTGAATTTGTTCTGTAATTCGCGGGCAAAGAGAAGATTGGCCAGCTTGCTTTGCCCATAGTATTTCATCGGTTTATAACCGTTTTCACCATTTAGATTTCCGAAGTCTATGAATCCATTGATGGCGGCCAAGCTGCTCAATGTGACGACCCGCGATTTTGGTGTAGAAAGGATACGCGGAAGAAGGAGGCCTGTCAAAGCAAAATGACCGAGATGGTTGCTGCCGAATTGCAGCTCGAAACCATCCTTCGTTTTGCTGTATGGCGGAATCATCACACCTGCGTTATTGATAAGGACGGAGAGTGAATCATAGTTTTCGTTAAAGGAATCAGCAAAATGCCGAATGCTGCTTAAATCACCTAAATCCAGCTGCATCACGCGTACATTTGCTTTAGGATGCACCGAGATGATTCTATCGACCGCCTTTTCACCCTTTGAAGCATTCCGGACGGCAAGAATGATCTCTGCCCCCTTACCGGCCAGGGCAAAAGCCGTTTCGAAGCCAAGTCCACTATTTGCACCAGTAATCACAATGGTTTGCCCTGATACATCGGCCATATCTTCCCCATTCCACTTTTCAATCATCCAAATCACACCTTTCCACACATTCTATACCTATCATATACCCAAATAATTCCTATATGTCACATTCTGTGGAGGGAATCAGGTGCTGTATTCTATTTTTCTGATGTAACCGGAATTTTTATTTAGCTCCCCATTAAGTAATCAATTATATTTTTCATGATCAGGATGACGGTAACGATGATGAATAATACTCTTACATATGCCACTCCCTTCTTAATGGCGAATTTAGAACCTGCCAATGCTCCTGCTATCATGGAGATGCCCATCGGTATTCCATAGGAAAAGTTGACGGTATCAAGAAATATGAACATGATCAGTGCTGCCAGATTACTTCCGAAGTTTAGAAATTTTGCGTTTCCTGCAGAATGCAAGAAATCAAAGCCAATCATTAAAAAGGCAAACAAAATGAAAGATCCCGTTCCAGCCCCTAAAAATCCATCATAAAAACCAATGGCAAATATAGCGAACGCAAATAGTGCTGCCTTTTGCCATGTGAGCCTCTTGTAAGTCGATTCTTGTCCCCAGTCCTTTTTTAAAAAGGTATAAATGGCTATAGCTAGTAAAAGAACTAAGATCAGTGGTTTTAATAATTCGGGTGAGACGAAATTGACGACCCAGGCACCCAGTAACGATCCTATAAAAATAAATGGGAAAAGTTTGGCCACGAACCGAAAATCAACCTTACCTGAACGAATGAAGGCAATTGTACTTGTTAAAGCCCCCATGGAACTTGCTAACTTATTCGTTGCAATCGCTGCTGTTGGGGAAAGTCCAGAAAATAATAAAGCGGGTATGGAAATCAGGCCACCACCGCCGACCACAGAATCAATGAATGCTGCCAAAAAGCCAAAAAACATCAGCAGCAAGAGTGTTGAAATTTGTATATCTTCCATCCAAGAAGCCTCCGTATCAAGGGCATTATGGCCGAAATGCTTGCTTTTGCGGCAGCCATAACCCAAAGTGGTTTAATTAGTCACTATTTAGATAGTAACTAATTAAAGTCTTTCTGTAAATAAGAATATGATGAGTTATGTTCCCATACCTTTTGAAATCGAATAGATTTCGGTAGGAGATTTGGTATGATAGGCATATAACTTACTTAATGCACTAGGAGGTACTATGCAAGATATCATTCAAAAACTACAGTCTCTCGGGTTTAGTCAATATGAAGCAAAGGCTTATGTTTCTTTAGTTCGCCAAGGTCCAACCAGTGCCTATCAAGTAAGCAAGGAATCTGGAATTCCCAGGGCACGTATCTATGAAATATTAAATGGACTTCTAGAAGAAGGAGTCGTATTAAAAGAGGAAATCAATGAATCGATACAATATTCACCATTACCAGTCGATGTGTTTTTGGAATCCGTCCAATCGAAATGGAACAATACCTATCAATCCATCAGCCATACACTAAAGCAATTCGAGAAAATCGAGCCCATGGCCGACAATCGTGTAATGACGCTTAAGGGTGAAGCGCATATCCTATCCTTTTGCCGTACTTTGATTCAAAAAGCGGAGAGAAGGGTGGTAGTTTCCTTATGGGACAAGATGTATGGGAAACTTGAACAAGAGCTTAAGGGGGTAGCTGCACATTGCACTCTCAAGGGGATTGTATTTCAGGTTGAACACCCATTATCAGGTTTAGATATACATCGTAAAACCAGCTATGTGGACAATATAGGAGAGAACAAATGGTTCATCCTATCCATTGATGGCAAGGAGACGATTTACGGCCCTTCTTCGGAAACGAGAGAAACGGCGTTTTACACAGATGATCCCATTCATATTAATTTTCTCGAAAATTACATTTGGCATGATATCCTCGTTAACCGCTTAGTTAAAAAGGACGAAGAAGATGCTGAGAAATGGATTTCGAGGGAAAGGGACCGTTTTTTCTCGCTATAGCAGTTGGAACCATATGAAAAAAGCTGATAACCCCTTATGTAAGGGGATATCAGCTTTTTATTATTTATTATCGCAGTATAAATCAGAGTCATCTGGATAAAAGGGTTTTAGGAAATCTAATCGCCGTCGGTAAGTTGGATTTATCTCGATAAGACCTGTACGACACAATGATATGGTCATGCGCTAGAACATCCAACTGGAGAATTTGTGAGCTTTTCATTTCCACATAGTACGTAACATCTTCTTTTTGTAAATGATAAAAAGAAAAGGGGATACCTAAAAGGTCTTTCCTTATTAGTTTTGTTTCAGGCTGATTGATGATGTGCTCACTCAATTCCACTATTGTAACAGAAGTTGTTCCTGTAATTGTTGTTATTTTTGCTTTTGCATAATCGACTGCATGACTGAAGGTTTCGGCAAGATTCTTCAAGATTCCATCCATGGGGGCATCTCCTTTGAAATAGGGTATGTATGTAGTATGGTACGTGGCAAATGCTTTATGCAAAAAATACTCAATGATGCTATAGAATTGTCCGTTTATGAACATGATTAAGAGAGTGTTCTACGAAATCATGTTGTCAGGTGTGGGATAAATAAATACGCAGTTAAGGAAGGACGGGCAGTATGAATGATGAAGTACTATTTGAAGAGGAAGAATCAATGAAGAAAAGAAACGCTTTTGAAATGCCAGGTCCCCAAAAGAAAGGCAAAGCATGAAGAAAAAAAATATATATTTGGGTCTGGCCTTTATCGCAATCCTCTCTTTTTTTACAGTGTTGTTCATTCAGTTGAATATGGATGCGAATTCTAAAGAGGGTAAAGGGAAAGACTTCGATGCCAACACGGATAACCATGAGAAAATAGAAAAAATGCTTGAAAAAATGACGCTTGAAGAGAAAATCGGACAGCTTATGATGGTCGGTTTCAACGGAACTGAAAAAAACAGTGAAATTACGGAGCTTATCGAACAAAAACATATAGGGGGCGTCATTTATTTTGACCGCAATATGAAATCGCCTGAACAAGTGGCTAAGTTATCCAATTCGCTACAGCAAACAGCCGATCAAAGCTTACATCCGCTTCCTCTCATGGTGGCCGTCGATCAGGAAGGCGGGGACACAATCCGGATGAGGGAACGGGTATCGCCACTCCCGGCGCAAAATGACCTTGGGAAAAATGCATCTGTCGAAGACATGTACAAGGTGGCAAAATTGAATGGGAAAGAACTTGGTTCAATGGGGATTAACATAAATTTCGCCCCTGTTCTTGATCTATCGAAAACGGATGAGCGTTCATTTGGAAAAGATCCGGAAAAGGTCTATCAATACGGAAAGAAAGCCATTCAAGGCTTGAATGATGTATCCATAACTGGTGCATTGAAGCACTTTCCAGGAAACGGACGCAGCGAAATCGATCCGCATGTCGAAACATCGTCAGTGGAAACAAACCAACTTGATCTAGAAAACTCGGATATTTATCCTTTCAAGCAAATCATAAGTGAAATGGATAACCAAAAGTTTTTCGTGATGGTGACCCATATTAAATATCCAGCCTATGATAAAGAAAAACCTGCAAGCCTTTCTAAAGTCATCATAGAAGACCTGCTTCGGGGGAAACTTAAGTATGAAGGGCTTGTGGTCACGGACGATTTGGAAATGGGAGCTGTGAACAAGTATTTCTCTTATGAAGAGATGGGGAAGCAAGCAATCCTTGCAGGAGCTGATTTATTACTTGTCTGTCATGAATACTCCCATGAACTTGAGGTATATAACGGATTACTCGAAGCTGTAAAAGCAGGAGAAGTTCCAATAGATAGAATTAACGAGTCAGTGAAAAGAGTGTTGACATATAAATTCTACACTATGAAGCAAACGAAGGCAGACCCGGATCAAGCTGAAAAAGTGGTGAAAAGCCCTGAAAGCATAAAGTATATTGAAAGTCTGAATTTGGATAAGTAAAAGGGAAACCGCACACAACAGGATGCTTTAGTTTAAATCAGTTGATAGAGGGAATACTAACTATAACTAACTTGAAGGAGGAAATTCACATGCCATCAAACAAAATGATTGGAACCGTCCTGATAGGAGCTGCAGCATTTTTAATGCGCAATAAGAAAACTCGTGAAAAAACCATGAATCAAATAAAATCGCTAGCCACACCAGAAACCATTGATAAGGTTAAGAGCCAACTCCAATCATTAACTAAATCAAAATCAAGTGACCCATCCGCTCATTAAGATGAAAAACCCCATCAGGTTGCTCAATCATACAATTTGATGGGGCTTTTTTTCATTGCTCCCTTTTTGATCAAACATCTTCACTTTTCCATTCTTCCCCCGATCCGACTGGTTAAAAAAAATAACGGGTTAATGGCGTGTTACCTGACTTCAAAGAAGACCTCCATTAATTAGAACCCGGTGAAAGGAAAATGAAAAGCACTCGTTTCTTCCGAAGACCTTGGACAGGCCTGTCAAAAGTACAAGTGCTTTCATGAATGATCAATGATCATTCAGCTTCATCTTCACCATTATCTTCTTTATTGAACCAAAGCGGATCCTCATTATCGACTTCACCATTATAATTAATCAGGATTTCTTCTCCTGCCTTTATGTCAGTGTAAGCAAAGAAATCAAACGTATGATTCTTAAAGTTGATGTCGTACGTAGCATTTGGTGTATAAGAGTGATTAAACAGCATGCCATAACCTAAAAGCATGGCAGTATGGTTAATTCCATATTCAAATGCATAATCAGCAAGCAATGTTTTCTCTATGAAAACATGCTCCTCGTTTGGGTAAGCAATGACAGGTGCTTCATGCAAAAGCTCACCTTTTTTAATGTCTTGTGTTGCGAATACGCCTCTATTGAACTCACCATCACTGAGTGTGGAAGTTTTAACTTCAATCATGTTCGTCACCTACTTGTTCTATTCAATATAGTCCAGATCATCTAAGCTTGACAGTTAATAAGGAGAAAAGCAACTATTTTACGGAAATAATCATTTTCACACTCATTTTGGGAATCTATTGAGGCCCTACCTTTTATCATAGGTTCCGTGTGACGGAATAATTCACATGAAGGCCGAAAAAAGTGATCATTCGGCCGGAAAATATATATACATACAAAAAACACCTCCGCTAGAAGTGAAGCTAGGGAGGTGTCGGTCATATAGGTAAATCCCTTAAATCACACCGACAGCTGTAAAGGCATTTTTGACAGCTGTGACTTCTGCACTGCTAGAACCGTATAAATCAGAGGCCGCTTGTATGACGGCCGCTCTGGCTTGTGAAAAAGTAGACGACGAAGTTAAATATGTTGTGTTTGCCCGATAAAAGATGGTTCCTAGTTTATCGATGCCGATTCCGGATACACTCACGCCATGGTGAGTTCCGCCTGCAGAGATTAAATAAGCTGCCTTATTAATGATTCCGCTGTTCGTGTGGACTCCGCCATTATCACCCGTTCCTGTATAACGGTTCGAATAATGGTCAGGATCCCCATTCAATGTTGGATTAGCCATCGAGCGAAGTGCATCACCGGAAATGTTAGGTGTGTAAATATCTTCTCCGATCAAATAATCCGCTTTGGCACTTTGATTCTTAAATTCTACGACAGTGCCAAAAATATCAGATATCGCTTCATTCAAAGCACCGGATTCATATTGATAGGTAAGGTTCGATTCCGAGGAAGTGACGGCATGCGTCAATTCATGCGCAACGACATCGAGCCCGCCGGACAATGGGATGAACGTCGTGCCATCTCCATCACCGTAAACCATTTGGGTGCCATCCCAAAAAGCATTATTGTATCTTGAGCCATAATGGACGGTTGATTTCAGGATGGTTCCATTTCCATCATAAGAATTCCGTCCAAATGTGGATTTGTAATAATCATAGGTGTTACCTGCATAAAAATGGGCATCCACCGCAGCTTTATCGGTAGAAGTAGTAAAAGCATTTGTCGTGTTCGAAAAGAGTGTACCAGGCAATCTTGAACGGTTATTGGCGTTATACGTGTAGATGCCTTTGCCGCGTGTATTGTCTTGTAAATAGTATTGACCGTTGGATAAGGTAGTGTTCAACGATACGGTGTTGTTTAAGACGCCAGTGCCCGTTCCGACGGAGTTGGTCCCCGTCACTTCATCCAATGTATTATATTTATTCAGGATTTTACCCGTTTTGACTGAAATGAAATAATTATGATTTCCTGGTTCCGGACTTAAGAATTTCAAATTGACTTTATATACATAATCGGCCTTGCCTTCATTTGCGTATACATATAGCTCAGATTCAGGTGATTGTTCGTAGGCAGGAGTGAACCCAAGATCTGCTTCCGCTATTTTGATAGCTTCTGATTTACTGATGCCTTTTTTAGCCTTTTTCCCTAATTTCGTGTTTAGATTGGCTTCAACCGTACCGGACACGACGGTCAATACACCTTTAGCGTCAATCAATACGGCTTGTGTGGAATTCCATACTGGTACGCCTTTATAGGTTTGTTGCAATTTAAGGACGGTATTGCCCAGTTCGTCCTTGCTTTCTTTCTCGATCGTGAAGGAGTCCTTCGCCTTTTGCTTTTCTAGCTTGTAAGACTTTTTGTTCTCATCAAAAAAGGTAAGAATGATATCTTCTGCCGTTTGCTTTGAGGGTTCCGTAAGCTTCCCAGACTTGTATTCTAGCGAATCCCTATGCTTATTGTACTTTTCAACACTTAACACATTTTTTGCCGCTAAAGCTTCTTGATGGGGAATAGCAGAAAATAATAGACCGATGGATAGTGCAGTTCCTAAAAATACCTTACCTTTCATAAACACTCAACTCCCTCATGAGAATACCTCATTTTTGCATCATTTCATATTATTATCAAATGGAGAAAACTCGCGAAAAATATGACATTTAAAGGTATAAAATGGAGAAAAATGGTTTTTGGTAGATTTGTTATTTCTGAATATTCTTACAGTAATATTTCAATTATGTAAAAGGATCTTAATATTTTCCCCGTTAAAAATCCTGCTTTTTTATAAGTGCAAAAAACCGTGGCATAAAGTGCAAAAAACCGTGGCGTAAAGTGCAAAATATTTTGTCTATTTAAGTCGTTTTTTTTGATAATTTGTTGAATATTGCGGTTTTTTAATTCTGGCATAGAACTTGCATATATATCAGAAAAGGAATATTCGATTGTAAATTAGCTCTATTTGAAGGTCGATGAAATAGGAAAATTTATTAAATGGATTTCCCCATAAATGAAAGCGCTTATATAGAAAGGGATGAAAATTTATGATACCAAAACAAGAAAACGACATCTTACAGCATCCTCCAAAGCAGGAAGAACAGGAATTAAAGCGCGGTTTAAAATCTCGTCATTTAACGATGATTTCCATTGGAGGGGCTATTGGCACCGGACTGTTTCTTAGCAGCGGGGCAGCTATCCATACAGCTGGACCAGGCGGCGCATTACTTGCTTATGCCTTAGTTGGGGCAATGGTGTACTTCGTGATGACCAGCTTAGGGGAACTGGCCGCCTTTATGCCGACAAGCGGTTCATTCAGTACCTATGGAACGAAATTCGTCGATCCGGCATTTGGGTTTGCCTTGGGATGGACGTACTGGTTCAATTGGTCGATGACCATAGCGGCTGAGTTGTCAGCCTCAACAATGATCATGAAATTTTGGTTTCCGAATAGTCCATCGTTGTTGTGGAGTTCATCATTCTTGGTGCTCATTTTCCTATTAAACTACTTATCCGTTAAAGGATACGGTGAAGGGGAATACTGGTTTTCCTTCATAAAAGTAACGGCCATCGTTATTTTTATAATCGTTGGAATACTAATGATTGTCGGCATCATGGGTGGAGAAGCAGTAGGTTTTAAAAACTTCACAGTCGACGACGCTCCTTTCCCGGGTGGATTCATGGGTGTCTTCATCGTATTCATAGCGGCTGGCTTTTCTTTTCAGGGTACCGAAATTGTCGGCGTGGCTGCCGGTGAAAGTGAAGATCCTGCACGGAATATACCAAAGGCCATTAAAAGTGTCTTCTGGAGAATCCTGCTCTTTTACGTATTGGCAATCTTTGTGATAGGACTGCTTATCCCTTATACGAATTCAAGTTTACAAGGGGATAACGTCATGGTAAGCCCGTTCACGCTCATATTTGAAAAGGCTGGTGTGGCCTTTGCAGCTTCGCTTATGAATGCCGTCATTTTAACAGCTGTATTATCAGCAGGTAACTCTAGTCTATATGCATCTACGCGTATGTTATATTCAATGGCAAAAGATGGACAAGCACCGCGCATTTTTGCAAAACTTAATAAACGCGGCGTACCGGTTGCAGGAATGATTTTGACGTGCTCCATCGGAATGCTAGCCTTTTTAGCTTCCGTATTCGGTGATGGTAAAGTGTATATTTGGTTAATGAATGCGATTGGAATAACAGGATTTATCTTTTGGCTCGGCATTTCCATCAGCCATTACCGTTTCCGCAAAGCATTCATCGCTCAAGGCAATTCTTTGGAGAAGCTTCCATATAAGGCATTATGGTTCCCGATTGGACCGATCTTCGCCATTTTAATTGGCATGATCGTCATCCTGTCCCAAAATATCCAAGCCTTTTTCTCAGACCAGATCGATTGGGGCAGTGTTATAGCTGCCTACCTGGGAATCCCGCTTTTCCTTGGCCTTTGGCTTGGCTATAAACTGGTAAGAAAAACTAAATTCGTTAAACTTGATGAAGTTGAATTTGACTTTGACAAAAAATATGAATGAACAAGCGTAAAGTAAAATCAGCCGGACAATTAAATTGTCCGGCTTTTATTTGTTTATCAATAGGCTCATATTAAAGGCCGAAAAAAAAGGAGTTAGGACGAATAAAGTGGAGATAGGACGAATTAAACGGGATAGGACGAATTAAGTAGGAGTCCGGTCGAATTGGAAACAGTCAAATTTAAGTTGGTGGATGAAGAAATTGTTCTCTTATCATTATGGAAATCCACACATACCTGCTGTGAAAATTTACTAGTTATAACTAATGTGGGCAGGGTATCAGAGTAGCATCCTGGTAAGGAGGGTTGCTTAAACATGTTTGGTCTCTCTGATATCATTAAATTTCTATTTTCCTTTTTTTTGATCATGCCAATCGTTACGCTGATACATTTGAGCGGGCATATTTTCTTTGTTACGATCTTTGGGGGATCAGAAAAGAAGATCTTGATCGGTTGTGGTAATAAACTTTTCGCCTTTCGGAACATAGAGGTGAGGAAATATTATTTTTGGAATGGGACCTGCGAGTTCAAGGGATTAAAACATGATAATCGATTGACGAATACGCTGATATATTTAGGGGGGGCTATCTTTAATTTAGTCAGCATGCTGATCATATATAGCTTAGTGTATCAGAATATCCTGGACAGCTCGGTGATCTGGTATCAATTCATCTATTTTTCCTTCTATATTATGTTTTTCTCCTTGTTTCCGATGTATTTCGCGGACGGGTCGCCTAGTGATGGGAAGGCTGCGGAATTGGCCTTGAGGAACAAGCTGGAAGATAGGGTGACGGATGATATATTTGTGAAGAAAATGGATGATGATGATAGCTGCAAGTAAAAAGGGGACGTGCTAGTTGACCGTTCCTTTTTTGTTTGCTTTCAGCTTTAGGATTTATCATAAGGCTAAAATCTAGCCTTATGATGAATGTTTATATAACGGTCTAGGATTTTATGGATTGTGCTATTTTACTGCTTGACGATGAACTTGAAAGGACCAGAACTATGACCATGGCAATGGCAACCCCTGTTGCGCCGATCCAGGTTATGGAAGCAAGGGATACTTGTTCTACAGCAACACCGCCAATTCCAGCACCTGCCGCCATGGCCAATTGCATCATCGACTGATTCAGACCGAGCATGACTCCTGATGATTCAGGTTCAAGGGTCGCTAAATGATATTGCTGTGTCGGCCCTGATGACCATGCTGCGAACGACCATAATGTAAGGATTATCAAAACGCCAATCAATGAATTCGTAACGATGGATAACATGATGATCATCATAATATGCAGCGCCATACCGCCAATTAGTGTAAATGATACACCCCATCGATCCGTACTATAACCGCCAAACTTTGATCCGATCAAGCTTGCGATACCGAATATAAGCAAGGCCGTGCTAAGTAGAGAGTCACTTATCCCTGATACGGATAGCAAGTAAGGGGATAGATAGGTATAAGCTATCGAGTATCCGCCAAGCCAGAAGAAGGTTATCGATAATCCAAGGGCAACTTTCCTTTTTTTAAGAAGGGCCAGCTGCTGGAGAAGTGGTACTGGTTTATCCCCTTTGGTAGGAGGAATGGTAAAGAATAAAACGATCATGGCAATCAGGCCGAATAGGGCGATTCCGCCAAAGACGGATTTCCACCCGAATGCATCTGTCATGATTCTTCCGAGAGGTACGCCAATGATAAGGGAAGCTGTAAACCCCATGACAACTGTCGCAATAGAACTTGCTTGTTTATTTGGCGGAGCAAGCTGAGCGGCAATATTCAGAGCGGTGACTACAACCAATCCTGCACCAAGTGCCATGATTATGCGTGCAAATAGAAAAGGTCCAAAGCCTGGTAATAGAAAGGCAAGCAGATTGGCCACTACGAATAGTCCAAGGGAATACAACATTAATCTTCGTCTGTCTAAACTTGCTGTCAAAGCCATGAGAATGGGTGTACCGATTGCGTAGACAAGGGAGAAAATTGTAATGAGCTGTCCTGCGGCAGCAAGGGTCACTCCAAGAGAATCCGCAATCTTATCCAAAATTCCGGATATGATGAATTCGGATGTTCCTACTAAAAAACTGATAATCGCTAACATGTAAATTTTCCATGTATTAAGCAAAATAGATTCACTCCTCATTAATGATTATTAATTTTATATAAAGACATATCTCAATATGTTAATATGTATGAATAAAAAATAAACATATCGCGAAATATCGAAATGTTAGAGAGAAAAATGAACCCAACCCTCTAATGTACGGATCAGGTTCATTTTCATACTTCTTCTTTCAAGAAATCAGTAATTTTTGAGATTGCCTCTTCATCTCGTTTGTAATACGTAAACTTTCCTATCCGCTCCGTTTTAATCAATCCTGCTCTAAGAAGCATCGAGAGGTATTGAGAGGCCGTGGACTGGGTCATGTTTAATTTTTCAGTAATCTGACTTACGCAAACGCCGGTTTCCTTCATGTCTATTCCCTCATGAGGGGTGAAGTGGAGTTCAGGCGCCTTGAGCCATTGTAAGATTTGCAACCTGGATTCATTGGATAATGCTTTAAATATCTCGATTGTTTTCATACATTTCATTATATCGAGAATTATCGATATGTCAAATGGTTTTATCATTCATCGTTAGTTTCATAAATAGCAAAACTTGATACCGTTATCTAAAGAGTCATTAAAGGAATGGAAATGTATTATTGCAAGAACCTAATCGGCTCCCTTATCAGTGCGGGCCGATTAGGTTGTTCAAATCCTGTAAATCAGAATTAAAGTCTCCGCTAAAAAATCATTTCCATACTTCTTTTGCTACATCAACGACGAATTTCAGCTTTTCCCATTGCTGTTCTTCGGTCAGCTTGTTGCCGTGATGGGTGGAGGCGAATCCGCATTGCGGACTTAAGCATAATTGTTCGAGAGGAACGAAGTGCGAGGCTTCTTCAATGCGTGCCTTAACAGCTTCCTTGTCTTCGATTTCTCCATTTTTTGAAGTGACGACACCCAGTACGACCCGTGCACCGCCATTTGGAATGTATTCCAATGGCTTGAAATCTCCTGAGCGTTGATCATCATATTCCAAGAAAAATCCATCCACTGTTTCTTTTGCCAATAAAGTTGGGGCGATACGGGCATAGCTTCCTTCAAACGCCCAAGTCGACTGGTAGTTCCCACGACATAGGTGTGTAGTGACGATAAGGTCTTCTGGTTTGCCTTCCAATGCGCCATTAATTACGCGAAGTGCAAGATCGATTAACTGTTCCCTCGTATATTTTCCATCTTTGAACTGGAAATCTGGAGCTGAAAGTCTGGCTATATATACATCATCCAATTGAAGATAACGTACACCTGCTTCATAAAAAGCCTTCAAAGCATGCTGATACGCTTTGATGATATCATTAGCATAGTCTTCAATATCAGGGTAGATGTCTTCATTATGAATGCCTACAGCAAATAATTGATTCGGACTGGGAATGGTTTGCTTGGCAACGGCGCGTCCGTTCACGATTTTGTTCAATTCAATGAAATCACGAATGAAGGGATGTTCGGGATTGAATGAAACCTTCCCGGTATTGCGGACGTTATATCTCTCTGTTTCGACACCATCGAATGTGAGACCTTTTTCAGTCACATATCCCTCGATGCCATTTAAATGTTCGAGGAAGTCAAAGTGCCACCATGTTCGTCTGAACTCACCATCCGTCACGGCCTCCAATCCAACTTCAATTTGTTTTTCGACAATCCGATTGATTTCTTCGGTTTCAACTTCACGAAGCCGCTCTGCTGAAATGGTACCTTCCTTAAATTGCTTCCTGGCAATATGTAAACGTTCTGGTCTTAATAAACTTCCGACGTGATCGGCCCTGAATGGTGCCTTCGTTAATGTGATTGACATGTTGCATTCCTTCTTTCCTTTTAAAAATAGGCTGTTTTCACATACTTTGTTGCTATTTATCAGGTAGTGAGTTGTGGTTGATTTCCCCTCCAGATGCTCGCTTTCCGCGGGGCGGGCGGTGAGCCTCCTCGGCGTAAACGCCTGTGGGGTCTCACCTGTCCCGCTGCTCCCGCAGGAGTCTCGCACTTCCGCTCCAATCAACCTTAAATAGTTTCGTTTTAAAAACAACAATCTTTACGAAAAGAGCCTAAAAATAAAACACCTCTTCTTAAAAATAAGAAGAGGTGTTGGCAGCAAAGCTATATACTCTTCTTATCTTCAAGTTTCTACACTTCTGGAATTAGCACAGTACATGATCAGTCTGTTGCTGAGGCATCAAAGGGCCAGTCCCTCCACCTCTCTGGATAAGAGTTGTCTATTAAATTAATTAAGACTATACAGGTAGTTTTTATAAAGGTCAAGTAATGAAGGTGGAAGATTTCGAATATACCGATTATTAATATGGGTTGAAATGTTAACTACATCAGGGAACCCGGCATATGCTATAACCGACGTTTCATATGAGCGGCAGGAGGGGAATGCAAGGATGAGTACATTCAGTCCATTCAAAAATGGCATACCGATAACGGTAACTGAAGCCATGATAGAGAAAATCTTAAGAATGAAATCATATGATCAGGTTATTAAAGTCGAGATTACACCAAAGCATATAGTGCTTTCCGGAACGACGGAAGTGAAAAAAATGATGTTTAAGAAAAATGTGGCTTTCCGGATTACATTAAAACCGGTTCACGTGGAAAAAAGAACGATTTCATTTGAATTAGTGGAAATGGAGCCTATTGACAGGAATTTCATTAACCAAAGGATATTTAACAAACCGCCATTTTTTGAATTCGAAAATAGAACGATCAAAATGAATGTTAATGCTTGGAACATCGTGAGAAAAATCCCCGTTGGCACAATTAAATCGTATGAGCTGGTCGAAGGTGCATTGAAAATGAAACTTTCAATATGATGGATCGTTTTTAGCCACAATATTTAAAGGGGATGCCAGGTATGATAGTGTAAGGGTAGGTTGAAATGCCATACCTCACAATGTGTTTGATAAATCAAGCTCTATAAAATATACTAAATTACTTATAGTTTTCCAGGAGATAAGGGGGGGAATAATGGACCAGAAGATTTTGCCTGCTTCAGCAAGCATGAAGGATTTCGAAAGATTTTTAGAAAGTTCCTATGAAATAGGTGTGTTTCTTGATTTGCATATATCACAATTGAAAAACGTAAGTATGATGGCAAAGCAGCATAATAAGAAAATGATTTATCATGTCGATTTGATCCATGGCATAAGAAGTGATGAGTACGCGACAGAATTCATTTGTCAGGAATATCATCCATATGGGCTGATTTCAACAAAATCAAACGTTATATTGAAGGCGAAGCAAAAGGGGGTCATTGCCATCCAGCGAATCTTTTTAATAGATTCACATGCTCTGGAGAAAAGTTATAAGCTGGTGCAGAAAACCAAGCCGGACTATATCGAAGTATTGCCAGGCGCCATGCCATGGATGATAAAAGAGGTGAAGGAACGATTGCAGACACCGATTTTTGCAGGCGGCCTCATACGTACTTCGGATGAAGTCCTGAACGCCCTTGATGCTGGAGCGTCGTCAATCACCACTTCCAAAACTGAATTATGGGATATCGTTTAATGGGGTCGAACGAGGAAGTTGAAAAAAAATACAGAAAAATAGAATAATTCCTCGTGAAATAATTGACAGCGTTTTCACAAACTAGTATATTGTAAATTATAAGTTAATATATGTGACGGAGACTAGGAGATTCACAACAGATCTATTCATAATTTATTTTATGAAGATAGTTCTGCTGTGGATCTCCTTTTATTTGTTGGCATGGTTTAAAAATTTATCAGGGGAGGGGTTTTATTCATGACTCCATTTTGGGGAGAAGTGGTAGGCACGATGATTTTAGTTTTATTCGGAGCAGGTATTGGGGCTGGTTCATCCTTAAAGGGTTCTTATGCAAAAGATGCCGGCTGGATCGTTATCACGATTGCGTGGGGATTGGCTGTTACAATGGGTGTTTTTGCAGTGGGGTCCATAAGCGGGGCACATTTAAACCCGGCTGTTACAGTAGCATTAGCTATCAATGGAGATTTTCCTTGGGCTGATGTGCCAGGGTACATCATGGCCCAAATGATAGGGGCAATTATAGGTGCGACTCTTGTATTCCTGCATTATTTACCACACTGGAAAGCTACGGAGGATCCAGGTACAAAGCTTGGTGTGTTTTCAACCTCACCGGCTATCCCACATACTTTTTCAAATCTATTAAGTGAAATGATTGGTACGTTCATCCTTGTTCTTGGCTTATTGTTTATTGGAGCCGGCGAGTTTACAGAAGGTCTGAACCCATTTGCTGTCGGTTTATTGATTGTTGTCATCGGGATGTCGCTAGGAGGAACGACAGGCTATGCCATAAACCCTGCCCGTGACCTTGGACCTCGTATTGCTCACTTCCTGCTGCCAATACCGGGTAAGGGAAAATCAAATTGGGGATATGCTTGGATTCCGGTTGTTGGTCCGATTGTCGGTGGAGCACTTGGAGCTGTCTTCTATAAAGCGGTCTTTTTAGGTGAATTGACGACAGCCTTTTGGGCTGTTTTAGGAGCAAGTCTGATAATATTGGTGTTAGCATATACTTTTGGCAAAAAGCAATCAAGTGAGTTAGAAATTAGCAACATGGCTAGTTAAATTAAAAAAGGGGGGAAACACAGTATGGAAAAATATATCTTATCATTGGATCAAGGAACAACGAGTTCGCGGGCGATTTTATTTAACGAAAAGGGGGAAATCGTCCATTCCTCTCAAAAGGAATTCACGCAGCATTTCCCTAAACCAGGCTGGGTCGAGCATAACGCCAATGAGATTTGGGGATCAATTTTAGCGGTAATTGCTGGTGTACTATCGGAATCAGGTGTAAAGCCAGAGCAAATTGCCGGTATCGGAATAACCAATCAGCGTGAAACGGCAGTCGTTTGGGATAAGGAAACAGGTACCCCTGTTTATAATGCGATTGTATGGCAGTCAAGGCAAACAAGTGAAATCTGTGATGATTTGAAGGAGAAGGGACTTAATGATCTATTCCGGGATAAAACGGGATTGTTGATAGATGCTTATTTTTCCGGAACGAAAGTGAAATGGATCCTCGATAATGTGGAAGGGGCACGACAAAGGGCAGATGAAGGCAAGCTGTTATTCGGTACCATCGATACTTGGCTGATCTGGAAGCTTTCAGGAGGCAAAGCTCACGTAACGGACTATTCCAATGCATCCCGGACATTGATGTATAATATCCATGAACTGAAATGGGACGAAGAACTGCTGGAGATATTGACTGTGCCGAAGTCGATGCTGCCAGAGGTTAGACCTTCTTCCGAAGTGTATGCCCATACGATTGAATATCATTTCTTCGGCCAGTCGATTCCAATCGCAGGAGCAGCCGGTGACCAACAGGCGGCATTATTTGGCCAAGCTTGTTTTAATGAAGGAATGGCAAAAAATACGTATGGAACAGGTTGTTTCATGCTTATGAATACGGGAGCCAAGGCTGTCAGTTCCGAACACGGACTATTGACGACACTTGCTTGGGGATTGAATGGGAAGGTTGAATATGCATTGGAAGGCAGTATATTCGTAGCTGGCTCCGCAATCCAATGGCTGCGTGATGGTCTGCGGATGCTTAATGATGCCAAGGACAGCGAAGCTTATGCAAAGCGGGTGGAAAGTACAGATGGAGTATATGTAGTACCGGCTTTTGTAGGCCTTGGGACTCCATATTGGGACAGTGAAGTACGGGGAGCCATTTTTGGTTTGACGCGCGGGACATCAAAAGAACATTTCATTCGTGCCACACTTGAATCACTGGCGTATCAAACGAAGGATGTCCTTGATGCAATGGAGGCGGATTCGGGAATCGAGCTGCAGACATTGAGAGTGGATGGCGGGGCAGTCAAAAATGACTTTTTAATGCAGTTCCAAAGCGATTTATTACAGGTGCCAGTCGAAAGGCCGACAATAAACGAAACTACGGCACTCGGGGCGGCGTATTTGGCGGGCCTTGCTGTCGGGTATTGGAAGGATCAAGAAGAAATATCTCAGCAATGGGCGGTGGACAAAACCTTTAAACCATCCATGGAAGTGCAAGATAGAGATAAATTATATGAAGGCTGGAAAAAAGCTGTACATGCAGCAATGGCTTTTAAATAAAAAACAAAGCGAATTCTTTCTAATATAAGCTAGAGTATGATATACTAAAATCAAGTTAATAACTCGGCCGGAGAACAGGAGAGACCATGAATGCGTTATCGTGAATTCGATAATGTGCATTTATGGTCTCTCTTTTTTGTTTTTAAAGGCAGATTAGGGATATTAATATCTATATGGACACTATGAGAACAAATGAACCAATTGAATATAAGGGTAAACAGTGCGAACTCACGAGTAAACAGCGCGAACTCACGAGTAAACAGTGCGAATTCACGAGTAAACAGCGCGAATTCACGAGTAAACGTGCAGATCACGAGTAAACAGTGCGAACTCACGAGTAAACAGTGCGAACTCACGAGTAAACAGTGCGAACTCACGAGTAAACGTGCAGATCACGAGTAAACAGCGCGAATTCACGAGTAAACAGTGCGAATTCACGAGTAAACAGCGCGAATTCACGAGTAAACGTGCAGAATTCACGAGTAAACGTGCAGAACTCACGAGTAAACAGCGCGAACTCACGAGTAAACGTGCAGATCACGAGTAAACAGCACGAATTCACGAGTAAACAGTGCGAATTCACGAGTAAACAGCGCGAACTCACGAGTAAACGTGCAGATCACGAGTAAACAGCACGAATTCACGAGTAAACAGTGCGAATTCA
>NZ_JBHZPE010000046.1:0-12205 GCF_042787985.1 Peribacillus sp. YIM B13481 | reverse complement strand
GCGCGAACTCACGAGTAAACGTGCAGATCACGAGTAAACAGCACGAATTCACGAGTAAACAGTGCGAATTCATGAGTAATACAGGCTAATTGACATTGGAAGGCATTACTTAAAGGAGGAGTCAGGCATGAGGTTTTCAAATTTATATCGGAAAGAAACGATCGAACTTCTGAAAAAAGAAAAATATGATGTGGTAGTCATTGGTGGGGGAATTACCGGTGCAGGGATTGCCCTGGATGCAACGACTCGTGGAATGAAAGTGGCATTGGTTGAAATGCAGGACTTTGCGGCAGGCACATCAAGCCGTTCAACAAAGCTTGTCCATGGTGGTCTGCGATATCTTAAGCAATTTGAAATAAAAATGGTTGCTGAGGTTGGAAAAGAGAGAGAGATTGTTTATGAAAATGGGCCACATGTGACTACACCAGAAAGAATGCTGCTCCCGATGCATAAAGGCGGCACCTTTGGAAAATTCAGTACATCCATTGGACTCCGAGTCTATGATTTCCTGGCAGGCGTTAAAAAAAGCGAACGAAGGAAAATGCTATCGGTTAGTGAAACACTGAAAATGGAACCCCTTGTAAAGAAAGAAGGGCTTAAAGGCGGAGGCCATTATGTTGAATACCGAACAGATGATGCACGTCTAACGATCGAAGTCATGAAGGCAGCAGTCGATAAAGGTGCAACACCGATAAATTATACAAAAGTAGATAAATTGTTATATGAAAATGGAAAGGTGAACGGCGTCCAAGTTGCTGATTTACTTTCGGGTGATGTTTATGAAATATACGCAGACAAAGTTATTAATGCAGCAGGTCCCTGGGTTGATTCCATCCGTGAGAAAGACCAATCGAAAAAAGGGAAAACGCTGAAGTTATCAAAAGGTGTTCATGTGGTCATCGACCAATCGAAATTCCCATTGAAGCAGGCGCTTTATTTTGATACACCAGATGGACGGATGATTTTTGCCATCCCGAGAGCCGGTAAGGCTTATGTAGGGACTACGGACACTTTTTATGATGGTGATCCTACAGTGCCAACCGTTACATCCGAAGACCGTGCCTATTTATTAAAAGCGATAGATTATATGTTTCCGGAAGTGAAAATTTCGGATGGAGATATCGAATCAAGCTGGGCTGGAGTGAGACCGTTGATTCTTGAAGAAGGAAAAGATCCTTCTGAAATATCAAGGAAAGATGAAATTTGGGAGTCCGATTCGGGCCTTATCACGATTGCTGGAGGGAAATTGACCGGCTATCGCAAAATGGCTAAAACGACGGTTGACCTTGTTGCAGGGAAGCTTTCCCAGCAGTCCAATAATACTTACCGAGCCAGCAGCACTAAAGGAATGCCGATTTCGGGCGGGGATGTCGGGGGATCAAGCAACTTCTCCTATTATATCAAGCAACATATTCAAATGGGGGTAGACTCAGGACTTGCTGTAAAAGACTCCGAGGATATATTGGCCATGTACGGGTCTAACGCACCTGTGTTATTCAATATCGCCAAAAGCGAAGGAAACGGAGGAATAAGCACTGGCATTCCGCAGAAATTGTTCGTACAGCTGAAATACGCACTTGATCATGAAATGGCTGCAACTCCAGTGGACTTTTTCTTTCGCAGGACCGGGACCTTGTTATTCGATATTGATTTAGTCCAAACGCATAAAAATGCAGTGATCGATTATATGGCTGGATATTTTGGATGGTCAGAATCGACAAAAATGGAGAGAACCAATCAATTGGAGCAGGAAATACTCAGTGCGATTAAAGTATCTTGACCTATATGCAAAAACATGACGTCGGCGGAATTGCTGGCGTTTTTTTCAATTCGGGAGGAAAGTATGGATATCTCAGTTGGAAAAATAAAAAAGTGGCATGTTAGGTCTTTTGACGCAAAAACTATTGTTTAATGCATTAAGATGAAATATAATCAAAAATAGATAAGTTTGAATTTTCAAAATATAATCAAAGGAGGAGCTTGATTGTCTGATTTTATTACGGCTTTAAATGGAGTTTTATGGAGCACGCCAGTCATTTACATTTTATTGGGAGTAGGTTTAGTATTCTCGATTTTGACCCGTTTTCTGCAAGTAAGGCATATTAAGGAAATGGTCGTTTTGATGTTCCAAGGGAAAAGTTCAGAAGCGGGCGTTTCCTCTTTCCAGGCTTTATCCATAGCTCTTTCGGGTCGGGTCGGTACAGGTAACATTGCTGGCGTGGCGACGGCTATCGCTTTTGGTGGTCCTGGTGCCGTTTTTTGGATGTGGGCCATAGCCTTCATAGGAGCATCAAGTGCGTTTGTGGAATCGACCTTAGCTCAAATATATAAAGTCAAACAAGACGGTCAATATCGAGGGGGCCCTGCCTATTATATTGAAAAAGGAATGGGAGTGAAGTGGTTCGCTGTTCTTTTTGCACTCGCTGCACTAATAGCCATGGCCGTGCTGATGCCTGGTGTCCAGTCCAATTCAATTGCTGCCGGAATGGAGAATGCATTTGGCATTAAACCTGCAATCACAGGTATAGCTATCATCCTTTTACTTGGTTTCATTATATTCGGTGGTGTAAAACGGATAGCTAATGCTGCGCAAATAATCGTACCGTTCATGGCCCTGGGCTATATATTACTTTCTGTTGTCATCGTCATAATGAATATTACAGAATTACCAGATGTCATTTCATTAATATTCAGAAGTGCCTTCGGGATGGATTCTGCATTTGGCGGGCTCATCGGAATGGCGATAGCCTGGGGAGTGAAACGGGGAGTTTATTCGAATGAGGCGGGGCAAGGCACAGGTGCTCACCCGGCTGCTGCGGCAGAAGTTTCGCACCCTGCCAAACAAGGTCTTGTACAAGCATTTTCTGTCTATATCGATACATTGTTCGTTTGTTCTGCTACAGCATTTATGATTTTATTCACAGGCATGTATAATACACAAGCAGAAAATGGTTCATATATTGTCAATAATTTAGGAAAAGTAACACCGGGTCCGGGGTATACACAAGCAGCCATCGATAGCGCAGTACCGGGATTTGGTGCTGGGTTTGTTGCTGTTGCGCTTTTCTTCTTCGCTTTTACGACGATCATGGCATACTATTATATTGCAGAAACGAATATTGCTTATTTAATGCGCAAGCGGAATAGTAAGTGGGCCATGTTTGCATTGAAACTCATCATTCTTGCGGCCAGTTTCTATGGAACCATTCGTACGGCAGAGCTGGCTTGGGCATTAGGTGATGCTGGATTAGGGATTATGGTATGGCTCAATGTCATTGCCATTTTAATTCTCGCTAAACCAGCACTTATTACCTTAAAGGATTATGAGAGGCAAAAGAAGAAAGGTTTGGATCCCGTTTTCGACCCCAAACCGTTAGGCATTAAGAACGCCGATTTTTGGGAGAATGAATATGTCGGCGACAAGGAAAATGTTTCCTGAAAATAAATTGATATGATGTGATACATGAAAAACCAGCTCAAGGTAATTGAGAGCTGGTTTTTTATGGTTTTTTCGATAACTAGGATATTTTGTTAGCATTATTGTGAGACTGAAAGTTTTAGTTAATTGTGGAATAATATTGTAAAACTAATCATATTAGTTTTATTATTAATTATATTAGTTTGAGGGAGGAGTTTGATTAAAGATGAAGATGACAAAGGTTGGTACAGTATTTCAACTATCTTTCATGCCACGTGTATTTCCCGTAAACTGTTATTTAGTAGAGGAAGAGAATAGCCTTACACTAGTAGATGCAGCATTACCCTATAGCGGAAAAAGCATAATGAAAGCGGCGCAAATTATTGGAAAACCGATAACAAGAATAATAGTTACTCATGCTCATGATGATCATGTTGGTGCACTTGACGGTCTAAAAGTATCAATGCCTGATGTACAAGTGAGTATTTCTATTAGGGAAGCATCATTACTTGCTGGCGATGTCACGCTCCTGCAAAATGAAAATCCAATCCGTGGCGGAGTCCCTAAGAATATTCAAGCTCGACCAGACTTACTGCTTAAAGAGGGTGACCGTATCGGTTCATTGGAAGTTATTTATTCACCTGGACATACCCCTGGTTCGATATCGCTTCTTGATACCCGTAATCATAGTTTAATTGTCGGGGATGCCCTGCAAACAAGAGGTGGAACTGCGGTTTCTGGAATGATCAAACCTTTATTTCCATTCCCAGCCTTTTACACATGGGATAAACTCATCGCAATTGAAAGTGCAAAGAAATTAAGAAGTCATAAACCATCTTTACTTGCTGTAGGTCATGGAAAGATGCTGGAACACCCTGGGAATTCTATGGACAGAGCAATAGTTGAAGCCGAATTAAAACTTCAACAATGAAAAAGGAGGTTAGAATGGATGTCTAAACGTATAAGGTTGGATTTGTCTATCATTTTACAGAAAGCGACTGAACTAGTTGATGAAAACGGCCTTGATCATCTTACTTTAGGCCAGTTGGCTGAAGAATTACAAATACGGCCCCCCTCGTTATATAACCATTTAGACGGCCTAAATGGATTAAAACAGAAACTAGCAGTAAATGGAGTTAAAAAACTTTATGAATACATGATTCAAGCAGCAGTGGGACGTTCCGGTGATGATGCAATCAGGGCACTTAGTGAGGCGTATGTTGAATTTACTAGAGTTCATCCAGGCCTTTATGATGCCACCACCCGTTTTCCAAATTCTGAAGACATGGAATTACAGCAAGCACAGCAAGCAGTTGTGGAGCTTGTTGTCCAAGTACTACAAGCCTATGATTTAAAGGAAGAAATGGCGATTCACTTGGTGAGAGGATTAAGGAGTATTTTACATGGATTTACTTCAATTGAAAAAATGGGTGGGTTTGGAATGCCAATTGATATCGATAAAAGTTTTTCTATTCTGCTAAATACATATATAGAGGGAATCCATTCAATTGTAATGAATAAAGATAAATATGATCTGGTGGAAGGTTAAAATGGGTTTTCTGGCAGTCTTGCAAATTAGAAATTTTTGCATTGTCAATACAGGTTTACTTTTCCCCATTCCATGAAGGATTTATTAGACGTGAGTATCATCGCTCTATTTTCATATCTTTTAGTTACTACTTGAAAAAATATATTGGCAGTAAGTTCATCAAATGGAAAATACCCTACTTCATCGACGATGAGTAAATCGGGACGGCTCCATTTGTTAATTAGGCGGTGAATTGTACCTTTAGATTATACCTTTCGACATTCTGATACCACTTCATCAGCTGTTAAAAATAAGGAAGAATATCCTTGTGTACGAGCTTCAATAGCGAAAGATATGGCCAAATGAGTTTTCCCTACTCCTGGCTGGCCTAATAAAATCCTATTTTCCCCGTTTGCGGTATACTGACAAGTCAGGGTTTCCTTACGTTGCACACTTACACTAGGTTGAAAGGTGTAGTCAAAATCATAAATGGTCTGCATATAAGGAAGCTTGGCACTCTTCTAAAGAGTGTTTATGTAAACTAGAAATGAATAACGTATACAGTCAAAACAAAAAACTACTTTGTGAGGTAAAAAAAAATTCCATGCAGGTGATGCATACTTTTGCTGCCATGAATTTAAAGAAGATGGCCAATTGGGCTTGGCAGGATCCAAAAATGACTTAACAATAAGGATCGGAGAGTTTGTTTAATAAAAAAATATCCTTTAAATCAAACGGCCTTCGGAATAAGCTTATCCCGAAGGCCGTTTGTCGACAAACTGAGACTCCTTTGCTTTTATAATAGCAAAGAATTCTCATGGAGTTTGAGTTTTATAAAGTCCTAACGGTGAATTCACATAAATATTGAGTAATTATAACTTTCCTTACTTTAAAGAAAAAGATTGAAAAGTAAATTGACTGAAACTTTTATGCATTCTACAATAAATTTTGAAATAGACCAAGCTTTTAAATCTAAAGGTTTTCAGTAACTGCATTTCTTAATTCACTATATTTGTTTTTACTCACTCTAATTTCAGCTTTTACGTTTTCAAGTTCTATTAAGTAGGATCTCATATACTCGTCCGGCTTAATCTCTACAATTTTGGATAATGGAATTAAAAATGATTGATGTGGGCGAAAGAAATTATGTTTTACAAGCATTTTTTCTAACTCATTTAACGTATTACTACATTCTATTTCTTTTTTTTCTTTAATATTTATAATGCATTTCCTTCCTCTTTTTTCTACGAAATTAATATCTTGTATATTAATAAAATGAATAGAACTTTTATCTCTCACAGTAATTTTCTTTGGCGCTTTGATACTATTTTCTATTGGCGATATTCCCTTTTTATGATGGTTTTGAAATTGAATTAGAGATTTTTCAAGGCGTAAAGGGCTTACTGGCTTTAGCAAAAAGTCTATGGGATATAATTCATATCCATGTAAAGCATAATCTGAATGACCTGTTACAAAAATAAAGAGTATATGAGGGAATTGGTTCTTAATAGTCTCAGCCAATTTAAATCCATTTATATAAGGCATGTCTATATCCATAAAAATCAAGTCGATTTTTGTTGTGTGCAAAAAGTCTAATACCTCTCTTGGATCTGAGTAACTATAAATATTTTCGATAAATGGATATTGAATCAAAAAACCCCTTAACATATTAATACATTGAACATTATCATCTACAGATAATACATTATAATTATTCACCCTTATTTCTCCTTTATATAGCTTTATTTTTTTTAAACGCTGGAATTCTCGCAATAAAAGAAGTATTACTGCTTGCAGTCTCTAGATAAATTAGTCCTTCATACTTTTCCATAATTCTTTTAGTGGATACTAAACCAATACCTTCGTGGTTATTTGATTTAGTAGTATATGTATTTTCGAATAGTTTGGAGGCTACTTTCTCATCAATCTCTCCACTATTAGTTACAGTAAATATGTATTCATTAGATAAATTTTCAAACTCTATGAGTACTTCAATCCACTTTTTTTGATCTTTTACATTAGATAATTCATCTATTGCATTTGATATTAAGTTTCCAAGTACACGATTAATATCGGTTACTTTACATGGAATATTTACAAGTGAATCTTTTACAATAATCGACATATTAATATTCTTTCCACGAGCTTGCTGCTGTAGTGTTAAAAGTATTGCAGAAATTGCAGGGTGATGGATAGGGATTATTTCGTTAATTCCTCTAACATCTTCAATAAGTTCTTCTATATATTCCTCAGTATCCTGAAATTTTTTCTGCGCAATTAATCCATATAATGTACTTAAATGGTGAACAAAATCATGACGTTGGGACTTTATAACTTGGAAATATGTCTTAATCTCTGCTTCATGTTGTTTCTCTAATAGCTTTTCTAATTTCTGAGATTCATATTTTAATACAATTTGCGTGAAAAAAAGTAAATAAATTGTAGATACAATCGTAACAAATAAAAGAGACGAATTAGTCTGTTGTAAATAAAATAAATTGTAAGATATAGTGAAAGAAACAATGATAATTAATATCATTGTTATACATGCTAAGACCATGTACTTTGGTCCATATTTTCTATAAAATGAATCATTTTTATCTTTATAAACCATATCCCACGGTATAAAAGATAAATTATATCTAATAAACACGAAGCCTATTAAGTTTATTAACAAGATATGTGGTAATGCTATTAAAATTTTTTCAAAAGAATCAGCTTCCAATAATTTAATAACGTCAAGTATATTCCCTAAAAAAAGTAAAGATAATAGTTCTCCTAATAATAGTATGCAGAGTCCCAGAACAACTGAAATAAAAGAAGCAATAAAGCTAATCTTAAATATTAAACTAGCTAAAATAAACAAGAGCAGAAAACTACACAAAAATGTAATCCCTGGAGAAAAGGTTGTATTTAACTTCAACAATAAGATCAATGTTGTTCCTATTAAACTATGTGCAATAATTTGTTTTTTTACTTTACTAAATTTCATTCCTAGAAAAGCAAAAAAGAAAAATGTTAAGGAAATTATTTCCAAGAAGATGCCGAATGTTTCTATTAAAAAGTCCATCTCAATTCCTTTTACCCCTCCTATACAATATTTAACATAGCATATAATGGGATTTTTTAATATGGGGAAATATCATTATTCGAATAATTCATACGTGAAATGACAGTATTTGGATTATTTTGTTCAGCTAAATGTGCAACAATTTGGTCTTAATAAGTCTAAAAACCCCCTAGTTAGGAAGAAAGTATAGACAAGAATATCTGTTTATTTTAAATTGTTGTAAGAAGTTTTATAATCCGCTACATGGTAATGCAATATAGTAAGGGAGTGATGACATGCTTAGTAAATGGTTGAAGTGGAAACTAATTATTCGATGGAAGAATCAGTGGAATTATATTAAGGTTTTTAGGAATTTATCCGTTGGTAAAAATTTATGGGCCTTAGTCTGTGTCCAAAATATATTTAATTCTTTTCTAATCTTTTTTGGAACTTACTTTCTTTTAAAATATACAGTATTTAATGAGTACTTCACTAATAATCAAGTTAAACAAGGTTTAGTTATTAGTGTTATCTTCAAGTCTTTATCTACTATACAAGATCATTATGAAGTTTTGTGGTCTATAGTGTTCTTTTTAATTATAATATTTGCATTAATTTCAGGAATAAATTCCTCTAAATGGAAACTCCAATCTAAAGATCAAGATTGGCTGATTACTACTCTTAAAATTAGAAAATCTAAAGCAAACATCTTTCTATATTTAGAGTCTATAGTATGGGACACTAAAGACTTTATTTTTAATTACATTCCCATTTTATTAGCACTTGGAATGGTTACTCAAGTAAATTGGTTATATCTTATAGGATTAATCATCCTCACTTTACTCAGTTATTTACTTTTAACTCTCTTAATTTCTATTTTGCATAACAAATATATTCAATTGCAGCAGTATAAATGGAATTTTCTGTTTAGAACAGCAACTAATATTGTTCTTAGACTAATTACAGTCTACTTAGCATTTTTAATTGGAAAAATTACTTCTCCTTGGGTCAAGAAATTTCCTCTGACAAGCAATCATGTTGATTATGAAAACTATAATCAATGGATAAATGAAGGAGTAGTTGTCATTTTTAATATTTTTAAACCGATATCAACTATTTTTTTACATCCATACATGCCTTATAACCTGTTTACAGATATTTTATTTAACGGAATCCACTATAACTCTTTATTAAAATTAGTAATGATTTTGGGAGTTCTTGTTGTGTTCATCTTTATATTATCAAAGGTAAGTGGTAATAAGACGAATACATATTACCCTTTTAAAAAAATAGAATATATAAACAGTTTTTTATCAGTGTTAATTCCTGGAACATCTTATACGGAAATTTTAGCTAAACACCATTATCGAACTGAATACCTACGCTATAGATTCCCAGCTGTACTAGGCTCCTTTTTATTTTGGATAATCTGGGGAACCGTCACAGGGCTATTACAGACCCTCAACTATGGTGAAGATATATATTTTTTAATCATCTCATTTTATTTGTTCTTTATAACTTATTTTTATGTATATTCAATTTTTACAGAGTTAAACGGAATGTTTTCTTTAGACGGAGAAGGAAAACAAGTTATCACTTATTTATTATACGGAAAGTCATTATGGGATGTATTTAAATATAGATTTCATTTCTTTACTCTTACAAGCTTACCATTGTTAATTATCGCTGACATTGTATTTTTCTTTATAAATCATATGAATATTATGCTAAGTACTTTAACTCTTTTGTTGCATGTTATCAGTTTTTTCTTCTTTTCTTTGTTAATGTTTCTACCTGGAGTCATTAGACCTCATTTTAATTACAGCAATATTGAACAATTAGACGATTATGCTGACAAAAAAATTATAGCTGATATAATTCGTTTTTCTACTGTAGGTTTTATTATTCCTATGTTGATGGTTCCTACAGCTCTATTGTTAGTGGATACTATAGGTTTATCAAGTTACTTAGGTATACAGTGGGGTGCTGTGGGAATAATACTTTTCATTTCATTTGGCATCTTGTTGCTAATTATCTCTAATCAACTATCTAAAAAGTCCACCTTTGAGCAAATAAATTTATAGAGAGAAGGGAAGTTATGTGTGATTCTTTAACATTGCAAAACGTTAGTAAATTTTTTGAATCAAAAAAAATATTAAATAATATTTCATTCAATATAGAAAAAGGGAAAATCACAGCATTTCTTGGTCAGAATGGATCAGGAAAAACGACGACTTTAAAGATTGCTATGGGCCTTCTCGTTCCAGATGAAGGTGAAGTATTCATAAATAATAAAAGTATAGAAAATATGAAAAAAGAGGTTACTTTTATTCCTGATTACCCATATTTATATGAAGAATTAACCGGGCGAGAATACCTTAAATTCATTATAGAGCTGACTAATTTAGTTATATCTGAAGAAGAAGTAAACGAGCGTATCACTTATTTCGAATTGAATAAAGAAATTGATAAAATAATTAAGAATTTGTCATTGGGTAATAAGAAAAAACTAGCTTTACTTGGCAGCTTATTAAATAAACCAAGTGTATTACTCTTAGATGAATTTATATCTGGAATAGATCCAGTAAATATGAAAAAAATTAAATCTATTTTAAAAGAATATACTTTAGAGGGAAACTCAGTTTTACTATCAACTCATCAATTAGAAGTTGCCCAAACATTTTGTGATGCACTTGTCTTAATCAATGAAGGGAAAATTATTAAACAGGAAAGAGAGATAGCGAGCATTTTTAAGGAAAGTGAAAATTTAGAAGAATACTTTATTTCGATTTTAAATATGACAGGAGATACTCAATATGACTAAAAAATTTTTCATGCTAGCTACACTTATTTTTTTATTATTTGCGTCACCTCCTTTGATAATAGCTATCTACCAAGGCCAATTAAAAGATATTATGGTAATTTCTTTGATAATTATTATAGTCTTCTCCATAACTACTTACGAATTTATTAGAAGAAAAAAATAAAAAAAGACTAAATCCTTATAGAAAGTAAAGGATTTAGTCTTTTTATTTTGGTCACTAATATTAATGAATTTATCCCTGAAAATACAAAAAACGACCATAATATCTAAAAAATGTTTATTTTTTCAATTTTTATTGTACTATTTATTCAGGAAACAACAGAGAATAGGAGGATATTTAATGCTTAATGATTCTGAGGTAATGGAAAAGAAAGAAGCTATTCCACACTCCACTACCCACCCGCTTAGTTTAGTTAAAGTCTTACTCAACCCTGTTACTTTTTTTAATAAGTTAAAAACTGAAAGGAAACTAGGAATTAATATATTTATCATTCTAGTTCTATATGGAATTGTAACTTTCTTTCTTTCGCAACATTTATTAATGAATAACGAAATCAGTTCTACTCTTCCAAAAGAGTTACAAAATGAAAAAAGTCAGCTGATCATGGTTATAGGAACTACATTAGTAGGCATATTTCAATTTGTATTTACAATTTTAATTTCCACTTTAATTTATAAAGTAATATTATTTTTTACACAAATTCGAGTTACATTTAAAGGACTATTTCATATAGTAATGGTTGCCCAGATACCTCTAATTATTGGGAAAATGATTAACTTAATCTTTATCAATCAAGATACAGTTGAAATGCCTATTACTAGTTTAGGATTTACTATAAAGTCTTTTACAGACTCTCCATTTTTACTGAATTTCTTTTCTAATTTTGAAATATTTAGTATATGGAGTTACTTCATTATTGCATTAGGAACTAGCGTATGTATTGGAGTAACCAGAAAGAAAAGTATGTTGATTATTTTCTCAACTTGGTTAATATTCTTAACTTTATCCTCTGTCTTAGTAGGTTTCTTTAACTAGTAGAAGATAGTAATTATATTTTTTTTGCACTGAAGGGAGGTGAGAACATGGAGATGATCGTCAATCTAGTAGGAGCACTTGGTATTTCTAACTATTGGGCTACATTAATTGTAAATGCTATTATGGCAGGAGATACTGTAACTCAATTATTAGCTGTATTTGGAAGTTTCGGTTTAACTGCAACACTTATTAGTATAATCAGAGATTTAATTAAAAAAATTGGTAAGCAACAAACGATTGCTTACTAATAAATAAAAAGTAAAGGAGGAGAATTTCATGGAAGTGATAGCACATATTGCGGGAGCACTTGGTATTTCTGAATACTGGGCAAACGTTATCGTATCAGCAAT
>NZ_JBHZPE010000045.1:0-40832 GCF_042787985.1 Peribacillus sp. YIM B13481 | reverse complement strand
TCTACGATGTTTAGAATGCGTCAGTTACTTTTAGATAAGAAAAAGAAGGAGTTAAGTGAATATAAATCCATCTATATGATAAAAGACTATTATTTATTGTTTTATCAAGGATTACAAAAGGACGCCAAAGAATTATCAAAAGTTTTTCTACGTCTGTCACAAAAACTTAAAGCTGCCTAATATTTTTTTAAAAAAACTATTTGATGTTTTTTTGTCATGAGCATTTTTAGTGTAACCTTAGCAAATTAAAGAGAACACACTTTTATATTATCTCTTGCGCGCTTAGCTTGATGGCGATGTGGTGGTACCCCTTTTAGTAAATGTACATATTTGAAGGAGTCATTTCTTATAAAAGAATGTATGTGTACTCATATGAAAGGTATCTGCCAAGATGAGGTTCAATTAATCGGATCAAAATGTGTAACCTTCATATTCTTAAAGATCGTTTTGCCGCCCTCGGAGAAGAGAGTAATTCCTTTATCTTCAGCATGAGGGAATATTAAGTTTGAATAAGCAGCCTTTCCATCATCCACAAAAACTTCAATACTCGTTTTATCGACGAGTATCTTTAAATGAACCTTCTTCTTACTGACATCAAATGGTGCAGTACTTTCAACGAACTGATTCATTTCGTCAGGTTGATCTGTGAATACTCGATTGACATAAGAGTAATTTCCTTCTGCAGAAATGCCTACGTCAACGTGGCGTTTTTGATCATCTGACTCCCTGAGCCTAAATCCTGCAGTCTTAAAATCCGACCATGAGAGATCTGCCTCTATTTGATAGGCATCTCCTTTAACATCAAGTGTTTCCGAGCCATCCACTTCGATTTTATCAAAAGAATTCGTTGAGCTTGTCAATTCTTTTAATGCTTCTGAAGGCTGTGAAGAAAGATAATACTTGTTCTCTCCTTCACGCTTTAGTTCAATTTGACGGACGATCGAATCCATTCCGTTAAACCCTTCTTTTAATGTCGGCGTATTGTTGGCGTAGGCCCAGTTATTCATCCAAGCGAGGGCATAGCGTTTGTCTAATTTGTCACTTGCCTTGCCATCTTCAAACGATACTCCGCCATACCAATCGAAACCGTAGTCTAGCCATTGGGGTTCATGGTTATCTAGAAGAAATTCTGTTCCATTAAACGTTCCTGTCCAGTATGCATAGGTGTTGGGTTTCCCTGCTGCTTTTCCGTTTGCACTGACGCCCAGCACCCACTTTACTGTCCCGTCATCAGCGCGGATCTGGTAAAGGTCAGGGCACTCTAAAACTCCAATGTTCTTAGTGGAAAAGCTGCTCGTATAGCGCCAATCTTTCAGATTATTAGACTCATAAAAACCTATTTTCGATCCTTCGGCCAAGGTCATGACCCATTTTTGATTTGTGTTATCCCAGATGATTTTTGGATCTCTAAAATCCTTCGTTCCTGGATTTTTCATAATAGGCTCGTCACTGTAAGAGGTAAACGTATTTCCTTTGTCCGTACTGTACCATAGAAATTGTTCTTGTTTCTGGCCATCCTTAGAAGGTTGTGTTGCGATCGCCACAAAAGCCTCTTTTCCAAACCCAGCTGTATTATCCGTGTCTATAACGACTGACCCTGTCCATGGATCCCCATTTTGATTCGTATATTTTGGAATGGCAATTCCTTCATCATTCCAGTGAATCAAATCTTTAGAGGTGGCATGTCGCCATTCTGTACCATTGCCATCCGGGTAATCTCCATTATAGAGGTAAAAATAATGATAATTTCCTTCATAGTAAACGGGCTTCTGTGGATCGTTTTTCCAATGATCAGGAGAAGTAAAATGATAGGCAGCCCGGTAAGAGTGCTTTTCTACCTTATTTGGCTGATTAGCTTCTTTTGTTTTATAAAATGAATGAATCAAAATTCCTGTGCTAATAACCATCCATAATCCAAGAACGAATAATCCAACCATCTTATATTTCTTTTTGTTCACTTAAACTCACCACTTTCCTCTTTTAAAATAGAAAAAAGAAAATGCCAAGTTTTCCTGACATTTTCTTTTTCTTTTCACTGGTAATTACTTAACCGTAATCTGGCCTTGTTCAAGAATACTGTCTTTTACTACTGATGTTTTTTCCCCTTTAATGTTAAGCTGGAAGCTTGGGGCAAAGGTAGATTTATTGTCTTCAAAATAACCTCTGTTTGTCATGTAGCTAGTCACTACAACATTATCACTGTCAGCCTGCGGGATCGCATAGTGTGCATAGTTCCAAGTGATGTCATGTGGATCTAGATCCTGATGCAGGACGATGCCCGTTTTATTTAATGGTTTATATGGGCCAGTTAAGGAATTTGACGTGTAGCCTAACATGTAAATATCTTGATTATCGATTCCATCAATGGTCATTTTTGATCCTCTTGAACTTGTGAATAAATACCACTTGCCATCCTTTTTAAAGATGTTTGGACGTTCGATTTCATCTGTGACCGTATTTGAAACAATCAATGGCTTCATTTCTTTTTTCAATGTATAATCGTCGTTTACTTCAATAATTCCAATTGCACCGTTGGCAAGTTCAGCTAATTCTTTTTTAGGGCTTTGCATAAGTTTGTTTTTTTCACCTTGGAAGAAATTATTGCTGTTGCCATAATAAGCTCGATTGTATAGCGATTCTTCGCCTTGGTAGCCATATTCTGTACCCGTATTTGCTTCAAATACAAGGTATTTGCGGCCGTTGTCTTCTACATAGTGAGGGTCTCTGAAGGTATGATTATCAGCAGAATTTCCGTCCTCTACAAATTTATCTACAGTTTGATAGTACTTGCTGTCTTTGCCTTCATAGATGGATTTGTAATCCTCAACACCATCCACTTCTAATGTTTCAGAATCTGGCTCTGAGAGGTTTACTTGAGCGGTTGTCAAGGTTTGTTTACCATAATTTCCCGACTCAGGTATATACGGTTCCCGGTTTGTATAGAATAAGCGAACTTCCCCGTCCTCAGTGAAGGTTGCAGATCCTGACCACTCTTCGGCTTGCTCTTTTAGGTAAGGATCATTTGGAACGTTTTTATCATTGTCATCAAATACTCTTCCAGCATTCTTCCAAGCATCAAGGGAGTCGTCGCCCACTTTTTTGTAGAATATGTAGATGAACGTATCGCTCGCGTTTTTAGGATCGCCTGCTAATCCAAAAACGATATGATATCCTTTGTACTCTGCAACAGTCCCGTCAGCGTTTTGCAATGGCCATGTATCCCACACATCTAAATCAATGGTTTCGCCTGATTTCGTTACTTTTTTGGCAGAAGGGATGTTTTTAATTGTGGATTCGTCAAACTTAGGAACGGCATATCTAGTATCACCGTGCTGATTAATCATATCTTTCATAGCTGATCGAGTGATTTGTGAAGTATCGTACGTTTCTTTGTAATCTGCCGGATCCTTTGAAGCTGCAAATGATTGGGTAACAGTACCGCTTAATAGAATGCCAGTACTGAGTATTCCTGCTGTTGCCTGTTTGGCAAGCCTGCTAAAGTTCATAAGTCTTCCTCCTCGTTTTATGTGTTTGCTAGTACAATAGAATTATAGGCCATTCCTGAAAAGAGAGGTATGCCACATATTGATTGGAATTTAGTCGTATATTGATATCGCAATTGCGGAAGGCAAAAAAAGCCCCGGCAAGAGGCTATTCCTTCGAAAACCTCTCCCAGGACTTCTGATATTCATTGAGCAGCTGATGGCGGTTCAGCTGTTTCCCGACATAGAGCTGAGTCGCGGCTCCGAATTCCTCTCTAATTTCAACAGGGAAGTGAAACCAGTTAGATGGGACGGTGTTCCCATCTTTGTAATTTCGAAGAGTTTCTTCTGCGAGCGGCCCTATATCATCAGTTTTAATGTTCTTAAACGCAGGAATGAATTTGAATTCTTCCGTCATGAACCGTTTTCCTTGTTCTGACATCACCATCCAATTTAAAAACTTCTTGGCTTCTTTTTTCTTTTCAGGAATGGACTGTTTATTTACGGCCCAATAATTTGGAACGCCGACGACAAGGGCTTCCTTTAAAGGTCGGTCATTAATCGGAATCGGCATAAAACCAATGTTCATGTCAGGCGAAGCTTGATCGATCATCGGCTGAATCCAGTTGCCTTGCTGAATGATGGCTGCTTTTTCTGAGGTAAACAGATTCACTTCCATTGTATAGTCCGTTGATAGTGGATTATCATTTCCGTACTTTATGGTGAGATCCAGCAGGGCAAGTAGATCCTTGAATGTTTGATTGGTACTGATTTTTTCCGTTCCGTTATTTAAATTTCTTATAAAAGCATCAGTATCCTTTTGCTGGGCAAAAGCAACATTCATTAGATGGTCGCCCAATTCCCAGTCTTCATAGTAGCCTGTTGCAAAGGGAGTAATGCCTGCATTCTGCAGCTTTTCGGCAGCTGCTGTCAGTTCAGAAAGAGTGGCGGGCTGTTCAGTAATGCCGGCTTGTTTAAATAGATCCTTATTATAGATAAAGCCATACCCTTCAAGGTTAACCGGCATTCCGTAAATTTTCCCGTCCAATGTGACCGGCGTCAGGGCTTCTTTGTATGCTTGATTAATCCAGGGCTCCCCTGAGAGATCCTCCAGATAGTTCCGCCATAGCTTGGCATTTTCATAGCCGCTGTTTGTAAAGATATCCGGACCAGTGCCGGTCGCCATTTCGGCTTTTAGGTCGGCGAGGTCATCCATTGCGCCTCCAACAGTATGTACCCTGATATTGACGTGAGGATTTTCCCGTTCATAAGCACGCGTCATTTCTTCAAATTGAGTGGAGATTTCCACTTTCGGATTCCTTAAATCCAGCGTGATTTTCCGCTCTGTCTTTTCCGTTTTTTCTGGTGGGGCTTCGTCCTGACATGCAGAAAGAGACAGACTGACGGCTCCGATTAACAAAAGGGATAAAAACTTGTTTTTCATCATGTCACCCCTTTAGATTCATGTTGATCGTTCTTATTCCTGAACTCAAAAGGCGTCATGCCGACGACCTTTTTAAATAGCTTTGAAAAGTAGATTTCATCTTGATAGCCAAGCATGGTCGAGATGGAGTAAATGCTTTTGTCTTTTTGTTGCAGCCACGACTTTGCCTGTCTGATTCTAAGCTCCGTGATGTATTTGGACAGGGTCATTCCGGTTTCTTGCTTATACTTTCTTGAGATATGCTCGCGGCTTAAGAAGAAAACATTCGACAGCTTTTCCAGACTCAAATCCTCCATATAATACATGTCAACATAGGAAACCATGTCTTCCATGCGGCGAGCGGCATCTATTTCATCCAGACGGTGGATGGATCGGAAGTTTTGTTCCTCGAGCTTTTTCTGCAGAGCCTGAAACGAGGTCCTGATATCCGATAAAGTTTCGACCTGGTCTTCAGTTACAAGCCTTACAGGGATATCGAACTCCTGGCTGATCCATTCCTCAACGGAGAGCCATTGATCGTGAATGGTGATAACAAGGCAGAGGTTAAGATCCGTCTGCAGAGAAAACGCATTTCCTAATTTGCGGTCCGCAAGTTCATCTGAAAGCTTTTGAATATAGAGATCCGGATTGTGCATCTGGTAAAAGGAGAGCAGTGTCAGCTTATAGCCCTCCGATTCAGGAAGAAACTCGGCAAGGCTGATTGCATCTGAACGGTCCCCCAGACATATCGCAGTGGCTAACTGGTTTCTCCGCAGTTTTTTCACATCTTCCAGCACTTCAGCATGTTCAAAGTCATCCTTCCAGGCTTGTACCGATTTTTCCAGAGTATGATTGAACGCCTCATACTCAATCGGCTTCAGCAGGTAATCAAAGCTGCTGTGCTGAATGGCTTTCCGCATATAGGAATAATCGTTATATCCAGTAATGAAAATAACTTTCCCCGGATAGGAAATGGAATCCAGCCACTCAATCAGTTCGATTCCGCCCATACCGGGCATTTTCACGTCTGTAAAGATAATCTCAGGGCGTTCTTTCTCAATCAGTGATTTTGCCTCATGGCCATTTTTCGCTTCCAATAGCTTGGTGATGCCGTAAGTTTCCCACTTGCCTAAATGGCGTATGACGTCCCGCACATTGAATTCATCATCGACAATCAGTGCTTTCACCGTGTTCATCTCCTTTCCTGAAGTAAGTCTTTATCATTCCCATGGTCGGTCTTTATCGGGATCCTCATGCTGACGGAAACACCTTGTCCGTCATTAGAATCTACTTTCATTTCTGCACTTGGTCCATACCCTAGAAGCAGCCTGTCACGAATATTCTTCAGGCCTATATGTTCATGCGAATAAGTCCCTTCGTAAGGGGGTGTATAGATATGTTCCCGTAGAGTCTGAAGCTCTTCTTCCGTCAGACCCGGACCATCATTCTCTACAGTAAAGCACAGATCGTTTCCTTGTTTTTCCCCGTTAATGGACAAATGAGCGTTGCTGTAACCTTCCTCATACGTGTGTTTAATGTAATTCTCTGCTAGGGGCTGCAGAATCATACTTGGAATTGTCATGTCCAAAATGGATTCATCGATATTGACCGAGTAACTTACATTTTCACCAAAACGCTCTGTTTGAAGGGAGAGGTACGCTTTTGTATACTCAGCTTCATCCCGAACCCTTACCCATTGATCTGCCTGCATTGAGTAGCGCATCATTTTGGACAGCGAAGTCAGCAATTGATAGACCTTTGGTGCATTCGACCTGAGGGCAACAGCGCCGATGGATTGTAAAGCGTTAAACAAAAAATGAGGATTAACCTGTGATTTTAACGCCCTGAACTGGTTCTTCCTGTTTTCAATTTCAAGCTTATATTCTCGGTCAATGTGGGAATTGATCCGGTTCATCATGTCCTTCATGTGTGACTCCAAATGGCCAATTTCATCGCTTTTGGTATCATCAAAGGGGACATTCATATTTCCGCCTTCAATGGAGCGGACTTTGCTGCTCAGCCTCGTAATGGGACGGGTAATCCTATTTGAGATAATGCATATCATAAGCAAACCCAGTATTCCTACGCCGATGCCGACAAGGATATTGGTATAGGCGGTTTTCCTGGCATCTTCAAATAAAGCCTGACTCGACATGACCTTAATCAATTTCCAGCCGTTCAGTGACCCTGATAACTCCTTTGATAAGATAATATCGTCATCATGCCGGCTCCTATTCCCGTCAAGACGTTGCTTTTCATCGGTAGGAAGAGGTTTTCCAATCAGGGCACGATCGTTTGCATACATGACGCGATCTTTTGAATCAATAAGCAAAACAGAAGATTCGTCTCCCTGGACAAGGTTATTGCAAATGCGGGCGTACTCGCCCAAATCAATGTCGATTGTAATCATCCCAAGAAACTTTTTAGAAAGAACGTCTTTAATTTTGTGGTGAAAAGTCATCACCATCGTTTTGTCCGATTTTGGAACAATGGCTGCATTATTGTAATTCTCAAGAGTGTGGGGCGGCTCAATTAAATATTGTGAGTCAGATGTATACAGCTGTTTGATCGGGTCCTGGTTAAGAAAATTCGGCTGATACCTGTGTGTGCTGATCATTGCATTATAGACAGTAAATGACTCATTGTTTTTAGCAATATAGAAACGGATTTGCCGGAATTCTTTTCTCATTAGATAAAAGGTTTCGAGACTCTTTTCCATGGTCATAGGGCTGAAATAAATGGAGTCTTCGAAGCCATTATTAAAAATCCGAAACAGATCAGGGTTGCGGTACAGAATATATGGAAAATCAATCATGTCGTCAAAATACTGCTCCAGTTCATCCGCATTCTTTTGAAGCAGCTCCCGGCTGTTTTCAAGTTCATACTGCTCCACACTGTTTTTTGTATAAGTGTAGATGAAAAAAACGGACAGGAAATAGGGCAGAACGATGAAAATCAGCAGCATGATCAATAAACGGCTTTGTATACTTTTCACAGGAGGCACCCCCTTTCGCAGTAGGCTCTTTTTTTAGTCTTCTCACTTTAGCATCCTAAAACTATATCAAATCAAAAAACCAAGTCAATCATGCTTAAGTAGGATTCGTGTAAGTGCATGTATCGTTATATATCGCAGTTCGGGCTTATATTATGTTCTAATCTGCGCTGCGCCAGAGATTTGAAGAAGATAAGGCAAACAAAAAAGCTGAAGACATCTTCAGCTTTTACAAAAATTGTTTTTTACTCCTACTTCTTCATCAACAAAAACAAAATATAAGGAGCCCCTATTAAAGCGATCATAATCCCCGCAGGTATACCTTTGGGTTCAAGTATGTTTCTTCCGATGGTATCTGCCAGAAGCAGCAGCCAGGCGCGGATCAGAATCGCTACCGGCAGGAAGAGCTGATTTCGAAATCCGACCAGAGCTCTTGCAAAGTGCGGAGCCCTGAGCCCGACGAAGGCGATGCCTCCTGTGACAAGGACAGCTGCTGCTGCAAGCGCAGCCCATGGAAGGATGGCCCAAATGAAAGGCCAGTCTGCACCCCATATGTTCCCTGACACCAATTTGCAATAAAAATCCACCTTTTGGCGATCAGCAGATGAAATAAGGACAATCATTAGACCTGAGAGGGCCATAGAAAATCCCACCCCGGTTAATTCAAGTTTGACTGGCCGCCCCGAAATGGGAAATAAATATAAAAGTAAGCCTTTGTCACTTTGGGCAAAGGCTCCTTTTTTGACGGGTTTCTTCTATATTAATTTTTTAGAAATGTTAGCAGCGCTTCATTAAATTCTTTTGGGGTGAGTTGCGTTTAATCCATGCGGACCACACTTTATTAGAGCGAGCTTACTACCAGGAATGGAATCAAATGTACGTTTTCCACTTAACTCAAAAGGTACAGTTGTATCAGAGTCACCATGAATAATAAGAGTAGGTATATTGAACTTTTCCAAGTCCTTTCTAAAATCTGTCTTACTAAAGGCCGTTATACAATCGAGCTATCATTATCCCTAAAACAAAGATTATGAAATCCTGCGAATAAGCAAGTATTTGTTAGAAAATCGCATTAAACTGATGAGTGGAAAAGAAAGAAGGATTTGAAAATAATATTGAAATATCCATAAAAATTAGACCCTTTATCTAAAAACATTTTAAAATATGGCTGTTTTCACATACTATGTTGCTATTTACCAGGTAGTGAGTTGTGGTTGGTTTCCCCTCCAGATGCTCGCTTTCTGCGGGGCGGGCGGTGAGCCTCCTCGGCGTAAACGCCTGTGGGGTCTCACCTGTCCCGCTGCTCCCGCAGGAGTCTCGCACTTCCGCTCCAATCAACCTTAAATAGTTTCGTTTTAAAAACAACAATCTTTACGAAAAGAGCCTAAAATATAAAACAGTGGGAAATGAATGCTTCCCACTGTTTTTAACGTTCAGCTGGTGTTTTCATTAATTGTTTTGATAAGTTGACTGATCTAATTTCACTAACAAATGTAGAGCCTAATAGTAATATCCCACCCAGCATTTGAACAATTGTCATTTGTTCTAGCAAGATAATTGCAGAAATCAATATAGCTACAAATGGAGCTACATAACTTAGTATAGCTATACTCTGTGTTTTGATTTTTCCATACAAGGGAAAAATAACCAAAATCCAATCCCTGTATTGATGATCCCTAAAATTTTTAAAAAAGGAGTGGAAGAACTTGATACTTCAAAAATACCAAAGCCTTCAGTAAGGAAAACATATGGCATTAGAAGTAATGTGGTTGTTCCAGGCTGAATGATGGTCAGCTCTAACTTTCCCATATTTTTAATAAATTTATTTAAAAGCAATAACGCTGCATAAAATGCAGCTGCGATTAATCCAAAGGAAATTCCAATAAAATCATCTGATCTGGATGCACTCACGCCTTTTCCTACAATCATTAACATACCAATGATCGCTACAAATTTCGTTTTTCTTCAACATTTTTTTTAAAAACAACTTTCCATTTCTCCACTTATTCCTTATTTCTTAACTTCTCCACTTTTTCGGGAGTTAGGGTGATGTCCCGGACAAGGGAAACTCTTCCCCACTCATCCTTGTGAACGATGTGTTTTCGTTCAAATTTGGTCGGAGTATCTATACCTGCTGCAGCTGCAAGGTTAAATAGCCCCTCGCGGAGGGAAATCACGTAATTGGCGACTCGGTATTGTTTTTCTTCAATAACCAGACCATCCTGCAACTTTGAATCAGTTGTGGCTACTCCTGCAGGGCAATGGTTTGTATGGCAGATTTCAGCCATGATGCAGCCAACGCTAATCATAAAACCGCGGGCTATATTGACTAAATCTGCCCCCATCGCTAAAGCGACCGCCACTTTATCTGGAGAAGTCAGCTTGCCTGATGCAATCAGCTTGACCCTGTTACGTACACCATATTTTTTTAACATCTCATCTACAAGTGGCAAGGCTGACATAATTGGGAGTCCGACTGCATCTGCAAGCTCCTGATAGGTTGCCCCAGTTCCGCCTTCTCCGCCATCCACCGTGATAAAATCAGGCCCTTTACCTGTATCTCTCATGTTTTTCGTCATTTCCTCAAGTGCATCAAGATCCCCCACAACAATTTTGATACCGATAGGCTTTCCGCCTACATCCCTCATTCTTTCTACAAATTCGAACAATTCATTAAAATTCTTGAATTCATAGAACCGGTTAGGGCTATTGATCGTTTGGCCAGGTTCCACTAGGCGAATTTGGGCAATTTCTTCTGTCACCTTTTGCCCTTCAATATGCCCACCTCTGATTTTGGCACCTTGTGCCAGCTTAATTTCAAATGCCTTTACTTGCTCGATTTCACTTTTCTTCTTGAATTCTTCCCAGGAGAACTCCCCACCTGCTGTCCTTACTCCAAACAGTCCCGGACCGATTTGCATTATGATGTCGGGATTTCCGGAGAGATGATATTTGGAAAGACCACCTTCACCAGTATTCATCCATGTTCCTCCTGCAAGCCCTAATCCTCTCGACAGTGCAGTGATGGCATTCTCACCGAGTGCACCGTAGCTCATTGCAGATTGTCCTACGAGCCCCTTTAATTTAAAGGGATTCCGGCATGTGTCCCCTCCGATTATGACAGCATCCTCGTCTCGTAAAAAGTACGGTTCTATTTGTCTATCTTCCCGCTTCTCCTTTCTGGTCAATAGACCTTCCTCATCTACTTCATATACCTTTGTATTGATTTTTTGGCTATTATCTATTCTCAATTCTTCCCGGAGATTGGGAAACATACTATTTCGAATATAGTATCCAGCCTCATTGAAGTCACGTTCCGATCCAAATCCGATTAAACGCTCCTTATATTTTCCTGCTTTTACAACATCCTCGAATTCCTTTCTTGAGAAAGGGGTGCCTTCATTATTATTTTCAAATAAATACTGCCTAAGTTCAGGTCCTATTTGCTCTGTCATGTATCTAATTCGCCCTATTAGGGGGAAATTCCTCAGGATTGAATGTTGTTTTTGTGTATCATCCTTTCGGTAAAAGTACGCTGCGGCCGCAACTGTCCCTAAAACGGCAGATCCTTTTAAAACTGTAGGAAGGTAATGTTTTAATTTGGACATTTTATCACCCTTCGCTTCTTATTTTTTGTGCAAGTTACTCGAGTAATCTATAATCTTTGGAGTGCTTCATCAATCAGAATTTCTCCAGAAGTTACATGGAACGTTTTATTATATACTTCTTTAGTATCCAGCGCTTTGACCAATACAGAAGCAATATCCTCCTTTGGTATCTCGCCTTTGTCATGCACAATTGATGGTCCAGCTTCAACTTTACCTATTCCCGGCTTATCAACAGGCATACTTGTCCGTATGACCGTATATGTAAGCTTTTCCTGTCTTAATAGCTCTTCTGAGTGGTACTTGACACCGTTTGTACTAGAATCTAAGCTCTCCATTTCTTTTGCTCGCATGGTGTTCATCAAAACAAAGCGCTTCACCCCATGTTTCTTAGCAGCCTCAACTGAGTCTATTACTGACTGATGGTCAACCAGTATTGGTTTGCCCTCCCCAGTCCGGGGACTGGCGCCACTCAGGTAGATCACTGCTTCACAGCCTGAAAAAGCACTGGAAAAATCCCTTTTTTCCAAAGAAACTACATCTCGTGCTCCAAGTTTAACCATTTCCTCAACTTTATTTTCTGCTCCTACCAGTGCTACCGGGTTATGGTGCCTGTCTGCCAGCTGTTTTACAACGTGCTCTCCGGTCATGTCCTCTGTTCCTATTACCAGAACTCTCATTTTAATACCTCCCTGCTAGTTTGATACTATCTATTTACCACTTTAAAGTTTAATGAAACAATTAAACGTCTTCGCCGTATCGTTAATTTTAATGATTCTTTGATAGTCCAATTTCTTCAGTGAAGCAATTAGGCTTTTATTGAACGTACGTAATCTCAAAATTAATAATCTGACATCCATTATTACTGAAGCTGTAGGAACTAGATTAGTGATTGGAATTAAATAAGAACGAAACCCAACTACTCTGCTCATGTAAAATGAATTGGGTTTAATTTGGGTAATTATATAAAACTATACATTAAAGACGATTATTTCCTAGGTAAACAAAACCCCAAATTATCTCTTAAAATATTAATTTTTTATGTAATCACTCCATACATTCCATAGTTATTCGCACCCATACTTTCTTACGAACGCCATATTGAGGAATTCCGCACGAAGGATACTGCCATCTATAAAGTATAAAAACTTTTATCAACCTGGAAATGAGGGGCCCTATTTTTTTCAAAACTGAAAAATTACTAACTACAGGAATGCTAAACTGACCAGCTTTCCATATATGAAAAAAGAACCTCTAGTAATATACTAAAGATTCGGGATTAATAAATGTTTTGTAATTTTAATATGTTAAATTAATAGATTTCCATAATACGAGATAAACGAATAGAGAAAATCTTTTGATTTTCATCTTTTAAGGAAAGAGTTTGTTCATTAAGGTTAAGTTTATGCAATTGACCCTTGCATGTTTTTAATACTCCTTCTTTATAATAAATGATGGTCGTAATGCCCTTTTTTTTCAACGATTTCAAGATCATCTGATTATCTCCCTTCTGTCTATTCAATTATTTATTAAAATTGTATGATAAGTGGTGAAATACTATGAAATCAATTAGGATATGTATATTATACAATGAAAATCGTAAGCGTTTTCATTGTTGTTGTGAACAATTTGTGAAAGTTTGAACATTGGAATATTTTAGGTGAATTGGAGTGGGCTAGGAAATGGTAAAAATCCATAAAAAAAATGAATTTTAAGTGAATCGGCATTAAATTCTCGTCTGAGTTGGATAAAATTTCAATTTTTTTGTATAATCATAGGTGGATATGTATGAGTTGCAATTATTTTTTCGAGAACAGCAACTGGCTTTTGACAAGGGTGAAAAATCGCTTTTCCACTAACCATAGGTGCTCCATAAGAAGCCTTATCATAATAAAAATTAAATGTTCTTTTTGTCCCTTTAGTATAGGAAATAAAATATTCTCCTATTCAAAAAAAGGTAAGAGCATATTTGTGCCCTTACCTTTCTTCATTTATTCTTCACCGTTACTCTTCCTTGCTTGCTGCCATATTCATGCTCGCTTCGACATTCTCCTGGCTGATGGTGGTGAATGGTAAATTTCGTTTTCCTGAGAAATTCTCAAGCAAGTCTTTGACATCAATTCCCGAAGATGCCTTTAATGACTCTTGCAATGTTGCCATTAAATCCGTTGCATATCCTGTCACTTTATTAGCCCCGCCATTCGCACCGCTTCCGCCTGTGTCCACTACAGTGATTTTGTCTATATTACTAAGCGGGCTAGCAACTTGTTTTGCATATTCAGGCAGCATTTTCAAAATCATGTCCATTACGGCGGCTTGCCCGAACTGTTCAAAAGCTTCAGCTATTTTCTGCTTGGCTTCTGCTTCTGCTACCCCTTTTAACCTGATGATTTCCGCTTCTGTCGTACCTTGTGCCCTTTGGGCGTCCGCTTTAGCAAGACCGTCCATTCGAACACGTTCCGCTTCCGCTTTGGCCATGGCTTCAATTTTATACTTATCGGCATCCGCTTCTGTAATCTGTTTCATTTTGTTTGCGGAAGCTGCCTGCTCTACCGCATAACGATCGGCATCCGCCTTTTTCTTCACTTCTGAATCATATTGCTTTTCACGGCGAAGGATTTCTTTTTCTTCCAGCTCAATCTGCTTTTGCCGTTCGATGATCCTGATTTGCATTTCCTGTTCGGTTACATCCTGTTTAGATCTGGCAGTTTCAAGATCGTAAGCTTGGTCAGCACGTGCCTTGGCAATATCCTGCTCACGACGGAATTCCGCAACCTTTAGCTTGTTGATTTTTTCGGCTTCGGCTATTTCTGTTGCCCTTTCAAGTTCGGCACGCTGGGCTTCCTTCGAAGCTTCGGCTCGCTTGATTCGCGTTTCTTTCTCGGCATCGGCGGTAGCTATATCGGCATCCCTTTTCACTTGAGCAATCCTTGGCTTACCAAGAGATTCAAGATATCCATTTTTGTCACGAACATCTTTAATCGTGAACGATACGATGATGAGTCCCATTTTAGCCAAATCCTGCGAGGCTACCCTCTGTACTTCCTGGGAAAACTTTTCACGGTTTTTATAAATTTCCTCGACTGTCATCGAACCAAGGATTGAGCGAAGATGTCCTTCCAATACTTCCCGCGCTTCCTGTTCACGGTCATCTTTCGATTTACCAAGGAATTGCTCTGCTGCTGTGGCGATATCGGTGATTGAACCGCCAATCTTGATGATCGATACACCATCAGCCATGACAGGAACACCTTGTTCTGTATATACTTCAGGAGTCGAGACCTCAAGTTTGCTTGACAACAAGCTCAATGGTTCCGCTTGTTGGAACACTGGCAAAACGAAAGCACCTCCACCGCGGACGATTTTAATTTTATTTCCTGATTCGTCGATGTGGACATTCTTGCTGCCCAAGTAACTTCCAGTCACTATCAAGGCCTCATCAGGACCAGCAGTACGGTATTTCGTAACAAACACAGCAATAAGTGCGATTAATAAAAATGCAACAATGGCGACAACAATCCAAATTAAACTAAACATAAATGACCTCCTACCTCTTATTCATTCTCATGGGGCATGACATAGACAACCCCATTTTTAACTTCGATGATCAAGACTTTTGTATCCGAAACAATTCCTTCATTCTTATAACTGGCCGCAGTCTTCGCAATGCTCCCGCTGATGCTTTCGATTAAGACTTCCCCAAACCCATCAACCGGGACTGATGTCAGAACCCTGCCAACCCTGCCTCTCAGGTCATTGTCATGAAACGTTAAGCTTTCCTCCGCCGATGAGATGGGAATCAACACAAATACATTCAATAGGGTGACGATTGTAAATGAAATGAGCAGGGAAATCACGGCAATCATCACATCATTAAGTCCTGTAAGCGATTCAAGCAAAAACCCACTCGAAAAAAATACGGTCACAAAACTAAAAATGAGGGTTGGATTTAATATATCCGGTAATTCTAGGCCAGAAAATATATCATTAAACAAGATAAATAGGAATGTTAGCCCCCCGAATATAATTAATCCATATAAATAGACTGTTTCTAATGGAACTCCAAATAACTCCATCTCTTTCATCCTTTTAATTTGATTTTTCTTTACCGCTTACTACTATTAAGACCTAGGATAAGCGTTTTAACTACCTTTTGAAAGACATATGGCAATGATCCCCCCCATTTACTTCACTTACCATTAATACGAATGACGTTACAGAAAGTTTCATTTTTTTTCCAAGTTTTACGAACCTGGGCAACAACTAGGCCCTTATAAAATAAAATTCATAATATCATTGACAGTGTTTACTTATCATATTAAAATTCTTTATATGTTAACTCGTTTGATAACCAGGTTTACAATAGGGGGAAGCACGATGAGGGAAAGTCACGAGAAATTAAGAATGATGATGGTTACAGCCTTATTTGCAGCACTTATAGGGATCCTTGCCCAAATTACAATTCCACTGCCGTTAGTACCGATTACAGGACAGACTCTAGCTGTTGGGCTGGCAGCCACTATACTAGGTTCACGTTATGGAACCTCTTCCGTTTTATTATACTTGTTCATAGGAGCTGCAGGAGTACCAGTGTTCGCTGAAATGTCTGGAGGACTAGCTAAGATATTCGGTCCGACTGGCGGTTATTTATTATCCTATATCCCGACAGTTTATATTACCGGGCTGATATTGGAAAAAACACGTTTCTCAGTTGCAATGGCTTTCCTTGCAAATATAATCGGGATGTTCATAACGTTGATCATCGGTACGATTTGGTTGAAATATATGAGCTCATTATCATGGACAGTTGCATTTTCCAGCGGTTTTGCCCCATTTATAATCGTAGGCATTTTAAAAGCATTCCTTGCATCTTGGCTTGGGATTACGATCCGTTCAAGGTTAGCATCAGCTAATATGCTCCCAAAAAAAAATACACCACTTTCCCAATGATGCAAATGGGTAAATGAAAGAGAGGGTGCCGCTTGCGGTACCCTCTCTTTCATCTTGTTACTTTTTCAGCCATCATTTTCTATCACTTGCACAAAAAAAGAATCTTAGAAAAAGACTCTTTTTTTACAAGTATTTATTACGGTCCTATCCCCATAAGTCCGAATATGAAAAGCAAATGTATGTTATCCCCTTTGCTAACCGTAATCATTTTACTATAGTTACCGCAATTTGACAACTATTGAAGAATCGTGAAAAGGCTACCATTTATAACTTAAGATAATATAATAAATGGATTTAGTTATTTATTATTCACTTTATATTCTTTTTTCTACCATCATCGAACACGACCTCTAAATCGAATTCTTCATAGGCATCCTTCAAATCAAAAACACTTGTCACTTCTTGAATGACTTGTTCATCTGTTGAATCTTTGGTGAATGTCAATTTATCTAAAATCGGTGTTAATTCTTTCATTGCTTCATCACCGTGAACTTCATGTTTGTTTGATTTATCTTCGATTGAAGCTTCGGTTTGGGCTCCAATGGTATCATATTCAGCTTCGTATTCGTTATCAGTTCCCACATAATCAACTTCCTTCTAATTGAAAATCCTTGAAAGTGAAAGGCACCTTTTCATTATTATCCGTTCTTGTTTCAGGATTTGTTTCCGCTTGATTTTCATTCTCCTGAACCGGTGGATTTTTCACTTCATCGTTTTCTCCCCCACATCCGGCCAAAACAAGCATAGCGGCAAACGGAACAGATAATATTTTGATTGATTTTCTCATTATTAGCCATTCCTCCCTAATCATCTGTATACTTATTGATTACCTAAAAGGGGTCATCCAAAACTACAGGAATCTTTCAGGTATCATAAGATCGATCAAGTAAGAAATCACTAGAAGTGATCATAGAGGAAGGATATAAAACAATACTGCAAAAAAATGGGTGGCAGAACCCCCAAGCACAAAAACATGCCAAACGGCGTGATGAAACGGAAAACCGCGCCATACATAAAAGATAGCTCCAAACGTATAAAGCAAGCCCCCTGCTATCAGTAACTGGATACCTTCTGAGGGCATCGCTGCTGTAAGAGGTCCCCAAACGATGACGATCATCCACCCCATCGCAATATAAAGAAGCGTCGAAAGGAATAGGAACCTTTTAACATAGAAAGCTTTGAAGACGACGCCGATGATTGCAACTCCCCAAATTATTCCAAGCAATGTCCAGCCTAGTGAGCCTTGAATCACAAGGACCATGATGGGCGTGTATGTTCCTGCAATGAATATATATATGGCTGAATGATCAAAGATTTCGAATATATCCTTTGTTTTCCCCTCTGGAAAACTATGCACTAAAGTGGATGAGACATATAAAAGAAGCATGGAAGCGCCATAGATGACTGAAATGACTACATCCCAAGGCGATCCTTTTTGGACTGAGAATATTATTAAAAACACAAGAGCGGCGATACTCAACAAAACACCAACACCATGGGTTATCGCATTGACCACTTCTTCTTTTTTTGTATAAACATGTGTATTAGCCATGTTACAGCTCCTTTATCTAGATAAAAATTTTCAACATTCTCCTAAATTATACATCATATTTTCCAAGCAATATAGAAAAGTGAATATAGCTTGATTATCACCACTAATTAGATTATTATCTAATTAGATAATAATCTAATTAGTGAGGGGGATAAAAGTGCAATTAGAAAAGTTGGTCGCTTTCCATAAAACGATTGGTGATGTGACTAGGATTAGGATTATATCCATTCTGGCAAACGGTCCAAAACACGGACAGGCTCTTGCGGGAATATTAAAATTGACTGCCCCAACCATTTCACACCATTTAATGAAATTGAAGGACATTAATTTAGTGAAGGATCGGAGAGAAAAAAATACGGTATATTATTTTTTGAACGAAGATGTCCTAGAGCATTATTCTTCAGCATTACCTAAAATCATTTCAAATAAGGGGGACTCCAGTAAATTGGATAAACAAAAGCTGATTTTAGAGCATAAAAAGATCCTTGAAAACTTCTTTACACAAGATGGTCGACTAAAAACCATACCAGCACAAAGAAAGAAGAAAATGATCGTTCTTCATCATATTGCAGGCCTCTTGGAAAAGGGACGTAAATATCCAGAAAAAGAACTGAATGAATTCATCCAGTCATTCCATGATGATTACGCAACGATAAGACGTGAACTCATTATCGGAGGCATCATGTACCGGGAAAACAGCATTTATGAACTGAATCCCCGCGAGATGTGGGCTGAAATCATTTAAGAGTTAGTTTTAAACATGAAAAACAGGCCTCCCTTTGTTGGTGAGACCGGTTCTTGAAATGTAGTTTATATGGCAAAATGGTGGCCACCAATGATTTTGATTACCTCCAATTGCTTCATCCATTTGCTGTCCGAAATACTGGGATTCCAAAAATACAAGGCATCATTTGTGTAGCCATGAATCGCCAATGCTTCATTGACAGCCTTCTTGGCATCATCTCCGGCTGCTTTGTTTATACTGCCATCAGCAACGGGCGAGAATTGGTTTTTTTGATAGATTACTTCCCGGACCGTATCAGGGAATTCTTTGCTATCGAGGCGATTCAAAACTACTCCTGCCACCTCTACCTTTCCTCTATAAGGCTCCCCTTTGGCTTCTGCATGCACAAGCCTTGCTAATAATTCTTTATCTTTTTCATTCATTACATGTGGAATAATCAATGTTTTACCAGGTTCGGCAACATTATTTACATTATTATTGACTTCTTTTAACTTTTTGATTGGGACACCATACTGCTTCGCAATATCCCATATTGATTCACCTTGTTTAATGACATGTTTGGTTGCTCCATCAGAAGCTATACTGGTCGTTCCCTTAGGAATAGCTATCCCAAGTACGATGACACTTAGAGTCATTATCACGGTTATTAATACTGATAATTTCATCTTGTAACCTCCTCGTTAAGCATCTTCCTAGGATAACAGACCATATGGGAGAAAACAGTGCTAAATTTTTCCCAAGGAAATCAAGGAAAAATTTTCACGGGTCAATTAACTTAGAAATTTTAAAGATTCCCATTCCATTCCTCACGTAGTATACCCATTCTGATTGAATCATAATAATAACCATCATAATAACGGCATTTTCTCATTCTTCCCTCTATTTGCATGCCTACCTTTTCCCCAACAGCCATCATACGCTCATTACCTGACCATGTCGTCAGTCCAACCCGTTCAATCTCCAAGTTTTCGAATAAATAGTCTATGAACATCATTAACGCTTCTGTTCCATACCCGCCATTCCAATACCTTGGCTCAAAAATCGTAATCCCTATTTCCAGCCAACGTGAGGGTTCATGTTCCCAGTAATATACAACAGAACCTATTATTTGATCGTTTTTTTCCATTAATAGCTCGGAGTAAGCCCCCATTTTCTCATCATTGGTTCTGTGCTTCGTTTCTTTTTCGATATACGTATGGTAATCCATGAGTTCAAGAGGATAGTAAGGTGCATCCCACTTTTTCCATTCTGGTTTGACTTCTCCATATTTCAGGCTCCATAAACGTTTTAAATCGGCTTGTTTAACGTTCCTCAATATTACTTTTCTTCCTTTAATCCAAACATCGTCCAATCCTCTTCCCCCCACTTATTCCAGTATGTCCCCCCCGTTTTAGCCGTCGACACATAATTTAATAAAATATTGCCTATCTCTGGGACCATCGAATTCACAAAAATATATCCCTTGCCATGTACCAAGAATTAAACTTCCCTTATGGATGATCACCTGTTGTGAAGAACCAACCGTACTTGATTTCAAATGGGCAGCCGTGTTTCCTTCCTTATGTAAATCCAATGTATGATTCCATGGGTATTGCTCATCCAATCTTCTTAGCATATCCTTTTTGACATCGGGATCTGCATTTTCATTAATTGTGATCCCTGCTGTCGTATGCGGACAATATATAAGAGCTAACCCCTGTTGTATCCCGTATTCATTGATGAATGCTTGCACTTCTGCCGTAACATCAATCATATCATCCCTTTTAGTTGTTTTTAAGGTGTTTTTCTTCAGCATGTACGTCCACTCCTTTACCCATAAACATGACATTTATGCTTTAATAAACGAATCAAGAACCAACGATAAGCAAAACCGATCGATGATGAATTAAAAAATAAGCTATTTTTATTGATTTTTTTATTTTAATATTGGATATATAAGTAGCTAAGGGAGGGTGGGGAAAAATGGGTTTCGTTTTTAAAGCAATCGATCATTTCCAATTAGCATCTCCCAAAAATACCGAGGACCAATCAAGGAAGTTTTTCAATGAGATTCTAATGTTTCAGGAAGTGGATAAGCCTGCATCCTTAAAGTCAAATGGCGGAGTATGGTTCGAATCAGGATCGATCAAAATTCATGTTGGAACGGAAGATCAGTTCATTCCCGCGAGAAAAGCCCATCCAGCGCTTGAAGTAGAAAATCTTAGAGACTTTAAACAACATTTAATAACTAATCGTGTTTCTTTTACAGAAGACAAAAGGTTACCTGGGGCGAACCGCATCTATATATCCGATCCCTTCGGCAATCGGATTGAAATTTTGGAATGGATATAATAAAAGCGGGTCCATAAAATTGGACCCGCTTTCTTCATTATTTATTATTTTTGTTTCTTTTTCCAGAATCCCAACATTAAAGCGGTAATGAGGGACCCTATTAAAATGGCCAGCAAATAGAGAAAAGGATGGTTGACAAGGGGGATGACAAAAATTCCTCCATGTGGTGCTGGCAGAGTTACACCAAAAGCCATTGACAGGGCTCCTGCTGTCGCTGCCCCTACTACACTGCTGACGATAACGCGCAATGGATCCGCCGCCGCAAAAGGAATGGCCCCTTCTGTAATGAATGAAGCACCCATGAAATAATTTGTGAATCCAGATTTCCTTTCCGTTTCACTGAATTTGCTTTTAAAGAATGTAGTTGCAAAGGCAATCCCGAGAGGAGGTACCATTCCACCTGCCATGACGGCAGCATGAGGCCCGAAACTATGAGCTTCAATAGCTGCAAGTCCGAAAGTGAAAGCCGCTTTATTCAGGGGTCCACCCATATCTACAGCCATCATACCTCCTAGAATCAATCCAAGCAAAATAGCATTCGTACCTGATAAACCTTGTAGCCAGTTGGTTAAGCCTGTGTTAACTGCGGTTACTGGCCCATTTATAACAAATATCATGATTAAGCCTGTAATTAACATGCCGAATACAGGATAGAGTAAAACCGGTTTAATGCCTTCTAGTGTATGCGGTAACCTAGAAAACAGCTTTCGTAAAAATAAGACGACATAACCTGCAAGGAAACCGGCGATTAGTCCGCCAAGAAAACCGGCATGAGCCTGTGCTGCCAATAATCCCCCTACCATACCGGGAGCAAAACCCGGACGGTCGGCTATACTTGAAGCAATGAATCCAGCAAGGACTGGGACAAGTAAGAAGAAGGCACCACTAGTTCCCCCGCCAATATCACTTAATGCTTTGGCAATGGGATTATAATCAGGGTTTGCCGGATCGGCTGCCTGGATCCCAAAAAAGAAAGAAAGCGCAACCAAGATTCCGCCCCCGACAACAAATGGAAGCATATTACTTACCCCATTCATTAAGTGCTTGTAAATCCCCAATCCTCCTTTTGCTGAATCACCTTCATCACTTTTATCATTTCCAGTTCCTTTATAAACAGGTGCATCCTGATTAATGGCTCTGGTTAACAGCTCCTCGGTCTTCCGGATCCCATGGGCAACAGGGACAATAATGACGTGTTTACCATTAAAACGATCCATTTCCACCTGCTTATCCGCTGCAACGATAATCGCATCCGCCTCATCAATTTCTGCCGCGGTTAAACCATTTTTGATTCCTGTCGATCCATTTGTTTCCACTTTGAAATCGATTCCCATTTCCTTCGCTTTGGCCTTTAATGCATCAGCAGCCATATAAGTATGGGCAATTCCTGTTGGACAAGCTGTAACGGCAAGGATTTTCCCTTTGTTGTTACCGCTGGCAGCATCACTTGATTGCTGCTCTTCTCTTTCTTCTTCATCTGCTTCCATCTCTTTTTGATTGATTATCTCTAAGACTTCTTCACCAGAAGAAGACGAGATCAATCGGTCTCTGAATTTTTCATCCATCAGTAATGAAGAAAGCCGGGAAAGGGTTTCCAAGTGATCCGCATTCGCTCCTTCACTTGCTGCAATCATAAAGAACAGATGAGCTGGCTGACCGTCAAGCGATTCATAATCCACTCCATTAACTGATTTTCCGAAACAGATGGCAGGTGTCCTTACAGCATTTGTTTTAGCATGTGGTATCGCTATCCCTTCACCAATCCCTGTTGTGCTTTGTTGTTCACGTTTTAAGATAGCGGCTTTGAAAGCCTCCACATCGTTTAACCTGTCAGCCTCGGCTAACTTCCCTGACAGTTCATCAATGACAGCTTGCTTTGTAGCACTTTGTAGATTGATTATGATTGTATCCAATTTCAACAAGTCTGTAATTTTCATAAAGTCAGCCTCCTGTTAGTTGTTTGATATCAATTTGCGGTAATAACTCTTCGATTTTATCCAATGTACCAAGATCTGATGAAAAGGCTGTAGCACTTCCTGCTGCAAGACTGAATCGGAAAGCAGATAAAATATCCTCTGTCTTTTCATATGTCCCGATGAAACCGGCCACCATCGAATCACCGGCACCCACTGAGTTGAGGACTTTTCCTTTTGGCACATTAGCGGAATATGACTCACCACCGGAGCAAAGCACAGCACCCTGTCCTGCCATTGAAACGATAACGTTTTGTGCTCCTGATTGAACCAATTTAGAACCGTATTCGATAGCATCATCAACCGTTCTAATTTCTGTAGAAAAAAGTTCACCCAATTCATGGTGATTAGGCTTTATCAAAAATGGCCGATACGGAAGGACACTCAGTAATTCCCTCCCACTCGTATCCACCACCACCTTAATGCCATTATCAGAACAAGACTTTGCCATGGCTTCGTATACATCCGAAGGGACGCTTGGAGGGATGCTCCCTGACAAAATGAGAATATCTTTATTTTTCAACTGTTCAATCTGACTAAATAATTGTTGATAATCCCCTTTTGAAATAACTGGCCCTTGGCTATTGATTTCAGTCTCCAGCCCTGTTTTCAATTTAATGTTTATTCTTGTATCTCCTGTTATCTCTGTAAAATCCGTGAAAATCTCTTCCTGTCTTAAAAACCTTTTTACAAATTCACCTGTTTGTCCACCTATGAAACCTAAAGCTGTCGTACTATTTCCAAGCCTTTTAAGCATCCGGGAAACATTAATCCCTTTCCCTCCAGGGAATTTGGCATCATAACTAGTTCGATTCACCTTGCCCATTTTAAAACTCTCCACCTCGACCAGATAATCGATGGATGGGTTAAGTGTCACTGTATAAATCATTAAATGGTCACTACCTTTACCTTTGGATTTTTATGGAGCTGAGCAACAGCCTCTTCATCATTGCTGTCAGTAAGGATTATGGCATCGCTTACATCTGCCACCTTAGCGAAAGTAGCTTCATTCAATTTTGTACTGTCAGCAAGCACGTAGGTTTCGTTAGAGAGTCGTAATGCCATCTTCTTCAGTAGAGCTTCTTCCGGATCTGGTGTTGTGAAACCCAATTCTTGATGGATGCCGTTCATTCCCAAGAAACATTTATCGAAACGGTATTCATTCAAAAATTGTACAGCATTACTTCCTATAACCGCATTTGTCGAGAATTTAATCGTTCCGCCCACTAAGACTGTTTTGATTTTCAATTCAATAAGTTTTGGAATATGCATAAGACCATTTGTCATGACCGTTATATTCTTATCCTTTAAGTAAGGAATCATTTCTGCAGTGGTTGTGCCTGCATCAAGATATATACAATCATTTTTCTCTATGAATGAAGACGCAAGCTTTGCAATCAGTTGTTTTTCAGCTATTGCTTTGTTTTGCTTTTCTATAATCGTTGGTTCAAGGCCTTTTCTTTGAAGTAAAGAGGCCCCGCCATGCACGCGTTTCAAGAGCTTCATTTCTTCGAGTTGCACTAAATCTCTCCGAATGGTCGACTCCGAAGCATGTAACTGATCTACAAGCTCCTGAAGCTTAATCGTTCCCTGTTCTTTAAGGATCGATAAGATGAACTGGTGCCTTTCTGTTGTCAACAATCAATCCCACCTCACTTTAATATCATCATCATATATGAAAACAAAGGAATAATCAATCACAAACGTTTAAAAATATTCAAATACATTCAAAAATACCTCCAAAAACATTCACAACAGAGACAGAACCTTTTCATGACCCCCATTATCTTTTTTCAATGAAAATATGCCTTTCAGTTAAACTCATTCACAAAAAAATCCCCCATGTCATTATGACATGGGGGGGTTTTTATGATTTATTAGCCTTGAAGTAAAAGTTGTTCTGGATCTTCTAGCATATCTTTGATAGCTACTAAGAAACCAACCGCTTCTTTTCCATCAACGATACGATGATCGTAAGATAATGCAAGGTACATCATTGGTCTGTTTTCGATTTGATCTCCAACAGCGATTGGACGCGTCTTAATTGTATGCATGCCCAAAATCCCAACTTGAGGGGCATTCAAGATTGGTGTAGATAATAGGGAACCGAAAGTCCCTCCGTTTGTGATGGTAAAAGTACCACCAGATAAATCTGAAAGTCCCAGTTTGTTGTTACGCGCTTTAACAGCCAAATCAGAAATGTTCTTTTCGATTTCAGCAAAGCTTTTGCGGTCAGCATCCCTTACCACCGGAACGACAAGACCTTCATCAGTGGATACGGCTACACCGATATCATAAAAGTTCTTTTTCAGGATATGGTCGCCTTTGATTTCTGCATTCAATAACGGATATTTTTTCAATGCGCCAATGACCGCTTTAGTGAAGAATGACATGAAACCAAGTTTAACATCATTTGTTTTCACGAAAGAATCTTTATGGCGGCTACGCAATTCCATGACTGCAGAAAGATCGACTTCGTTAAAAGTAGTAAGCATGGCTGCTTCGGATTGTACTTGAACTAGACGTTTGGCAATGGTTTGACGACGGCGAGTCATCTTAACCACTTCAATGCGATCATCATTCACTTCAACAGGAGCTGCTGCTTGTTTAGCTGCAGGAGCTTGTGTTGGAGCTGCAGCAGGTGCAGAAGATGCAGCAGGTGTCACAGGTGCATTATTTGCTGCTTCTACATCTTGTACACGTACACGACCTAGTGGATCGACTACAGGCACTTGAGTCAAGTCAATTCCTTTTTCACGAGCCAATTTCCTTGCAGCTGGTGAAGCAATGACTTGTTGATTGGATGATGCTTCTTTCGTTTCAGCTTTAGGAGCCTCTTTAACAGGAGCAGCTTGTTCCGCTTTAGCTGGTTCTGCTTTGGCTACTTCAGCCTTAGGAGCTTCCGCTTTTGGAGCTGCTGCAGCTGACCCATTTTCATCAACGATAGCGATAGCCTGTCCAACTTGGACAGTATCGCCTTCTTCTGCTAATTGTTCCGAAAGAGTACCCGTATAATCTGAAATGATTTCCACGTTTACTTTATCCGTTTCAAGTTCAAGGACATATTCGCCTTTTTCAACATGATCACCGGGTTGTTTTAACCATTGCGCAATAGATCCTTCAGAAATTGATTCTGCTAATTCAGGTACTTTTACTTCAGCCATTTTATTTCTCCCCCTCATTATTGCGTGTAATTGCTTGAGTCATAATCCGTTGTTGTTCATTTTTATGGACAAGCGGATCTCCCTCAGCCGGGCTTGATCTGCGTTTCCTTCCTATATATGTCACTGAAAGATTCCCAGGAGCCGCTGCATTAAGGCGAGGTTCAACAAATGTCCAAGCCCCCATGTTCTTAGGTTCTTCTTGAGCCCAGAAGATCTCTTTAAGATTTGTATATTTTTTCAAAGCTTCTTGAACGCCAGTGAACGGGAATGGATAAATTTCTTCGATACTGATGATTTGCAACCAGTCCGTTTTTTGTTCAGTTGCCGCTTTTTCACGAAGTTCAACCGCCAATTTACCTGATGCAAAAACAATGCGTTCAACCGATTTAGGTTTTTTGCCTAAAGCTTTAGTTTCAACGAATGATTCAAAAGAGCCTTCACTGAATTCTTCAGCTGTAGAAGCCATCACTTGATTACGAAGCATACTCTTCGGTGTCATAATGACAAGCGGACGAACTTGCTCTTGATCCAAAATCTTAGCTTGTCTTCTAAGGATATGGAAGTATTGAGCTGCCGAACTTAAGTTAGCAACTGTCCAGTTGTTTTCAGCCGCTAATTGAAGGAAACGTTCTAGGCGTGCACTTGAGTGCTCTGGCCCTTGTCCTTCATAACCATGTGGAAGTAGCATGACAAGACCTGATTTTTGACCCCATTTTGCACGGCCAGCCGCAATGAATTGGTCAAAGATCACTTGTGCTGTATTTGCGAAGTCACCGAATTGGCCTTCCCATAATACTAGTGCCTCTGGAGCAAATACATTATAACCATATTCATAAGCTAGAACTGCCGTTTCAGTAAGCGGGCTGTTATGAACAGCGAAAGAAGCTTTAGCAGTTTCAAGTGTGTGAAGTGGTGAATATGTTTTTCCATTAACACTGTCATGTAACATGATATTACGTTGAGCGAATGTTCCACGCTCTGAGTCTTGTCCTGTCAAACGGATTGGAGTACCGTCACTCAATATGGATGCAAATGCCAGTGTCTCGGCATGAGCCCAATCAATTTTACCGTCAGCACCAAAGGAATCCAAGCGACGTGATAAAATCTTACCTAATTTTTTATTAGGAGTGAATCCTTCCGGCCACTTAACAAGTTCTTCGTTAATTGAAACCAGTTCTTGTTTCGGAACAGCCGTTTCAATGGCTGGAAGTCCTCTTTCAATAATCCCAGGAGGATTACATTCTTTAGAAGCTTCCGGTTTATTTCCGGAAATTTTCGCATATGCATCCGCAAGCCTTGTATCCACTTGCTCAGCAATTGCTTTAACTTCAGCTTCAGTGAACTCACCAGATTGAATGAGTTTCTTCCCATAAAGCTCTTTGACAGTTTGGTGCTTATGAATTAATGCATACATTTCAGGTTGAGTCACCAATGGCTCATCCATTTCGTTATGGCCGAAACGTCTGTAACCGATCAAGTCGATCAAGAAATCCTTATTGTATTTTTCGCGATATAGGTTCGCAAGGTTCACCGCAGCCATACATGCCTCTGGATCATCTGCATTCACATGTACGATCGGCACTTCAAAGCCTTTTGCCAAATCACTGGCATATAGAGTTGAACGTGAATCTTCACTTTCCGTTGTGAAACCAATCATATTATTGGCGATGATATGGATAGCGCCGCCAACTTGATAACCGCGTAAACGGCTTAAGTTAAACGTTTCAGGAACAATACCTTCACCTGGGAATGCTGCATCACCATGAATCAGGATTGCAAGTGATTTGGAAATGTCTTGGACAGGGAATCCTTTTTCTGAACGGTCTTCTTGTGCCGCACGAGAATACCCTTCCACTATTGGACCGACTACTTCCAAGTGACTTGGGTTATTGGCAAGTGTAACCCTTGCTTTTTGTATGTTAGCATTAGTAATCTGTTTATCCAGACCTAAATGGTATTTAACATCACCAGTCCATCCGTTGTTAATGCCTGTAGAACCTTCGGAAGGAACCAAATCTTTATTAGGTGAATGTTGGAATTCAGAGAAAATGACCTCATATGGCTTTCCTAGTACGTGTGCAAGCACATTCAAACGTCCCCGGTGAGCCATGGCAATATTCACATTCCCTGTTCCATTTTGAACAGTTTGTGAAATCATTTCATCTAAAATCGGCACTAGGGCGTCTAGTCCTTCAATGGAGAAACGTTTTTGCCCCACATATGTGCGGTGAAGGAATTTCTCGAAACCTTCAACTTCATTCAATCGCTTAAGTAATAGTTCTTTTTTCTCTTTAGCCACTTCCGGGAACATTTTTCCGGATTCGACCATATCAGTAAGCCATTGCTTTTCGTCCAAGTCATTAACATGGTGAAATTCAAAGGCTATCGTTTTTGTATAAAGTTGTTTTAGGTATTGAACGGCTTCGTATCCGTCTTTCACGTTTTCAGGTGATTCTGGACAAATTAAGTCAGCCGGTATTTTCCTTAAATCATCTGCGGTCAATCCATATTTTTCAAAGTGAATTTGTTCCGTATCTAGAGCTTCTTCTTTTAAAGGATAAATATTTGCTGCAAGATGTCCGTATGCACGGATGTTTTCTGCTAACGTAACTGCAGACATTATTTTCTTCATTGGAAGAACTTCTCTAGTTTGTACAGTTGGTGCACTTCCGATTGTTGTTTCAGCCGATACATCGAATGAAGGAGGACCTGATACTTCAAAAAAGTTTTTCAGTTCCGGATCTACTTCTTCCGGGTTGGCTTGAAATAGATCGTATTGCTCCATGACATACCCAAGGTTTGGACCTGAAAAAGTTTTCCATGGGTCGTATGCCTTAGCGTCCTTGATGGTCATTTTGTAAACCCCCAAATTTTTCTCATAATTTTTTGCATTTCGTTTTATCTATCCCCAAATTTCTTTCTTCTAAATTTTCCCCAAAAATATGATATATAATTAACAACTTTGGTTATTGAATAATAAAATTTTAAAGGATAAAACGTTTTCAGATGTTATATTAACATGTTTTTGTCGAAATATCCAAAGGTTAAACAACTTTATGCAACCTTTTTTAAACTATATTTTTGTTTAATTCGTCAAATTACGCTTTAAATTGACTTTTTTGCTCATTTAAGCCTTTTTTTCGCTAAAAAAAGATTTTTGTATTTTTGTATATCGTTTATATTTCAGGTATATTTAACTTGACTGAAAACCCTTACAAGTCAATCAAACTTCCAAGCTGTTAAACTCAGATTGCCATATTGAAATGTTCTGTGAAGGAGAGCCGATTTTTTGTTGACATCTCCTGCTCCCATTGCGATGATCAATGGAATGAAATGCTCTTTGGAAGGCACAGCATCTGTACTATAAGGAGCGATTTTTGCATAATTAAACAAAGATTCCAAATCCCATTTCATGATTTTCTCTTCAACCCAGTTCTCAAAGTTGATTGCCCACCCCTCTGCAACATGCATATCCTCCTGAATATGGGTGAAATTATGGACAATTCCACCGCTCCCGATGATTAAAACATTACTTTCCTTTAATTCCCTCAATGTTCTCCCGATTTCATACTGCTTGTCCAATGGAAGTGCAGGACTAATGGACATAGATACGATCGGGATGTCAGCTTCAGGATACATAATGTGCAAAAGCCCCCATGCTCCATGATCTAGGGGGCGCCTTTCATCAAGTTGCCCCCATACACCTATCCTTGACAATAAGGTTAAAATTCGATCGGACAGCTCCAGGCACCCCGAAGCAGGATATGTTATCTGAAATATTTCTTCAGGATACCCTGCAAAATCATAAATGACTTCATGCTTCCCTACCGCTGAAATCATCTGATCTTCACTTTCCCAATGTGCTGACAAAATAACGATGGAAGTTGGTTTTTCCATACCCTTCATATAATCCTTCAAAAAAGAAGTGTAGCTATTTTTTTCCAGAGCTAATAAAGGTGTTCCATGTGATAAAAACAATGATGGCATCATAGAAACGATAAATCCTTTCACAAAAGTAATCTAATCTCTTATCTTATACCTTAAATTACTTAACATAAACAATGTGTTCATCAATTAAATTGTATTTTTGGGGTTGTCTCGTCAATAGTATCAAAGGTATACCCTTCTTTTTTAAGATATTCAATAATATCAGGCAATGCCTTCACTGTATTTTTCATACTATTGATATCATGCAGCAAGATATTAACTTGCTTTTGATCTTTCGTGCCTTTTTGTACGGAAGTAATGATTTGTTGTTCACTTATTGATGGACTGATCCCATCTGTCGAATCAATCGTCCAATCGAAATAAATATACCCTTTTTCCATTAGTTGTTGAAGGATTCCATTAATGATGGGTTTAGTTGCAGCCTGATGCCTAAGACGATTATTGGAACCGCCAGGAAGGCGTACAATACGGCTTTTAACCCCAAACTCCTTTTGCAGCATGGTTTCAAGCCTATTCAAATCTTGAAAGAAGCTCTCGGTCGATCGATAAACGATGGAATAATCATGTGTATAAGAATGAAGGGCAATCGCATGACCTCGGGAAATCATTTCCTGATAGCATTCCTTTGCGTATGGTTCTTCGTTACCTTTAACGAAAAATGTGGCCTTAACATGATAGCGGTCCAAAATATCTAATATCTCCATCGTATTCAAAGAAGGTCCATCATCGAAAGTCAAATAAGCGACTTTCTGATTTTCCTTACTTTTTAGGATCGGTTTCATCTCTTCGGGAACCATTGCATGTACATGAATGGCCAGCACATCCGTCAATAACAAAAAAATAATGAAAGAACATACTATGGTGAGAAATAATTTAAGCGGATTCTTCATATGCTGCATCCCCTTCCTTTTGACCATTAAGATGTACCATTCAAGAGGTTTCATGCGCAATAAGGCAGCGGTAAAAAATACCGCTGCCTTATCCATATGCTTACCGATCGACATTAAAGTAACGAGCTTCCGGATGTGCAAAAACTATGGCTGAAACGGAAGCCTCAGGTTCCATCATGCATCCTTCAGTCAATTCCACGCCAATATCCTGAGGTTGTAACAGGCGGAATAGCTTTTCCTGGTCCTCCAGATTAGGACAAGCTGGATAACCAAATGAAAATCTTTGCCCGGTGTACTTAGCGGCAAACCGCTCTTTCATAGACATTTCAATCGGATCGCTTATACCTAAATCATCACGCATTAATTGATGAATTCTTTCGGCAAACCCTTCAGCCGTTTCGAGAGCAAGTGATTGAAGGGCGTGATTTTTCAAGAAATCACCTTCAAGCTTTAGTTTTTCTGCCCATTTTCTGATCCCTTTTCCGGCGGTTACCAGGAAGAAACCAACATAATCCATTTGTCCGGAGGAAACCGGTTTCGCGAAGTCCGCTAAACAAAGGTGCGGATTGGTATCTTGCCTAGGAAAGTCAAAAGTCTCCAATATCTCCAGGTGATTTTCCGGGTTGTAAACCAATAGTTTGTCTCCTTCACTTTGAGCAGGGAAAAATTGATAAATTGCATGCAAGCCGTAGTCGGGTTCCGTCTTTAAGAATTCGATCAATTCATCAACAAGCGCATTCAGCTGCACTGCTTTTTCATTCCCTTGCTTTAGCAATTCGGCGAGCTTACCTTTTAAGCCCAAATGATGTCCAATCAGCATTTGCCTATTAATGTATGGCTGGATTACATCCAATGGATAGTTTTTCAGGACGTGACGTTTGATATCACGCGGTTTTTGAACAGGCACATTACTCAAAGGCGCAGCTGCGGACTGCTTCCGAACAGGTTTTTCCATCGTGGCAGCAATAGCGGCATTGACTTTCGATTTTTCTCGTTTCTCGACTAACTCTTTTAAATACACCACTTTTTTGTCAGTGTCATGTAAAATATTCGTTACAGCTAAACCATCCATCGCATCTTTGGAATATAAAACAGGTCCTTCATATTCTGGTGATATTTTAAAATCGGTGAATTTACGGGATAGCGCTGCCCCTCCCACTAAAATAGGGGTATCTATTCCCGCCTGCCTTAAATCCTGTGCGGTTAAAACCATTTGCTGTGCTGATTTAACCAGTAACCCAGATAGGCCAATGATGGTTGGCTCATGTTTTCGAACCTCCTCAATGATTTGTTGCGGTGCGACCTTGATACCCAAATCAATGACTTCATAGCCATTATTGGATAGGATGATATCCACTAAGTTTTTCCCGATATCATGTACATCCCCCTTGACAGTAGCTAAGAGGATCTTTCCTTTTTTAGCGCTATCTTCAGAGTTTTCCATTAGCGGCTCAAGGTGAGATACAGCCGCCTTCATTGCCTCTGCACTCTGAAGCACTTCTGCGACAATAAGTTGGTTGTCGTTAAATAACCGACCCACTTCACTCATCCCATCCATCAATGGTCCATTGATGATTTCCAATGGGGTATCACCGCGCTCAATTGCTATATTTAAATCATCAATTAATCCTTCTTTCGTTCCTTCGATAATATAGTTACCTAAACGTTCGTCCAATGGCAGGATAACACCATTATCCTTCTTCTCCGCTTTTTTACCACGATAGAACTCGGTAAAGATACCTAAAGTTTCTGTAGATGTCTCAAACAGGAGTGCCTCAGCCAATTTCACTTCCTCTTCAGGTATCAGAGCGAAACGTTCAAGTTTTTCTGTATTAACGATAGCATAATCGAGACCTGCTTTTGTACAATGGTAAAGGAAAACGGCATTTAGAATTTCCCTTCCCCTTGCTGGCAGACCGAATGAAACATTCGAAATGCCAAGTATCGTTAAGCATTCCGGATACTTTTCTTTGATCGCCTTTATTCCTTTCACCGTTTCTAAAGCAGATCCGATATATTGTTCATCTCCCGTCCCTACAGGAAATACCAGCGGATCAAAAATGATGTCACTTTTGTTTAGACCATATTTATTGACAAGCAATTCCACCGACCGTGTAGCCACTTCCAATTTCCGTTCAGCATCGACGGCCATCCCAATTTCATCAATCGTTCCTACGACAACGGCAGCACCATATTGATGGATGAATGGTACAATTTTTTCAAAGCGTTCTTCACCATCTTCAAGATTAATGGAATTAATGATGGACTTTCCTTGTGAATGTTTTAATGCTTGTTCAAGTACGGCTTCATCTGTAGTATCGATGACCAATGGGACTTTCACTTTTTTGACGACCTCTTCTACGAACTCCTTCATATCGCCAAGTTCATCCCCATCAGGATCAGCAAGACAGATATCAATGACATGGGCACCTTTTTTCACCTGGGCACGTGCAATTTCAGCAGCTGGCTCGTAATGCTTTCCACGAATCAGCTCCTTGAATTTTCGAGATCCGATAACATTCGTTCTCTCACCAACGAATAAAGGGCGCATTGAATCATCATAAATGAGCGGCTCTATGCCTGATACGGCATGACCATGGGCTGAGGTCGAAATAGCACGGGGCTGAATGCCTTCGAGGACCCTGGAAAGTTCTTTAATATGCTCTGGTGTCGTACCACAACAGCCCCCAATGATATTGACCCATCCCTTTTCGGCAAATTGCTTCATTTTCTCCGCAAGGGAAGTCGGTGACTCATGATAGTGACCCTCTTCATCCGGGAGCCCAGCATTCGGATAACAACTGATGGCGCTATTTGCTATATCTGCAAGTGTCCTGATATGGTCTATCATGAACTCCGGACCTGTTGCACAATTCAGGCCGACAGCCACGGGCTTCATATGTTCAACCGATAAATAGAAAGCTTCTATGGACTGGCCAGCGAGTGTCGTGCCCATCGGTTCGATCGTACCTGATATGATGACAGGCACATCTTTTCCTGTTTTAGCGAAGGCTGCTTTGATTCCAGAAAAGGCAGCCTTGACATTAAGCATATCCTGACAGGTTTCCACCAATAGCAAGTCCACCCCACCATCCAAGAGACCAAGTGCCTGTTCTTCATAGGAATCGGTTAAAATATCAAAAGTCGTTCCCCCTGTTACGGAAAGCGTTTTTGTAGTGGGACCCATCGAGCCAGCCACATATCTTGGCCAATCTTCATTTGAATACTTTTCACATGCTTTAACGGCAAGCTCGGCTGAAATTTTATTAAGCTTGTAAGCGATTGTGCTTATTTGGTATTCTTCAAGCACGATGCTTGTCGCTCCGAAGGTATTTGTTTCAATGATATCAGCGCCTGCTGCTAAATATTTTTCATGGATGGATTGGATGATTTCTGGTTGTGTCAGTGATAAATACTCATTGCAGCCCTCGAATTGTTCCCCGCCAAAATCCTCTGCTGTTAAATTCTCCGCTTGGAGCATGGTCCCCATCGCTCCATCAAGAAGGAGAATCTTAGTATCCAACTGTTCTTGAATCGCTTTTTTATTCATGTACTGCCACCTCTGATGTTTGTTTACTATCGACTTTTCTAATATATTTCGTAAGTTCCGCCGTCATTTCATAGCGAAGGAACGGAGTAATTAAATATATGCCCTTGAATTTTTCCCTTGCCGCGTCCACTAGCTCTCGTGCGATATTCACCCCTTCAATCCTTGACTTTACAGGGTCATCCCCCGCTAAAGCCATAGCCCTTCTAACATTATCAGGCAATTTGATGCCTGGGATTTCATTATGGATGAATTCGGCGTTCCGTGTGCTTGTCAAGGGCATGATACCGATGAAAATCGGGGTCTCTAAATGTTTTGTAGCTTCATATACCTCTTCAATCTGCTCCACCGAATAAATTGGCTGTGTCAAAAAGGATTGAGCACCACATGCAATCTTCTTTTCCATTCTCTGAACAGCTTTATCTAGATATTTCACATTGGGATTAAAAGCGGCGGCAATTTTAAAATTTGCCCGTTGGCCCAAACTTTGACCGGAATAGGAAAGACCCTCATTAAATTGTTTGACCATACTTATCAGGTCAAACGACGATAAATCATAAACCGAAGTGGCACCTGGGAAGTCCCCAATTTTAGAAGGATCTCCGGTGATGATCAATAACTCGTTCAGCCCCACAGTCTGCAGACCCATTAAATGTGACTGCAGGCCAATTAAATTTCGATCCCGGCATGTTATATGCACCATCGGCGTTACATTCAATTGGTTCTTCAGTAAATTAGCCAGTGCATCATTCGATATCCTTGGTGAAGCAAGTGAATTATCCGCTAATGTAATTGAATCGACCCCTGCTTTTTTCAAAACCTCAGCACCAGTCATGAAACTCTCTATTCCCAACTTTTTCGGTGGATCAAGTTCAACTAGTATCGTCCTTTCAGTTTTGGCCTTTTCGTAAAGTGGGATTTCCAACTCTCTATCAATCACTTCAATTATTTCTATTTCACGGATTTTAGTAATTTTCTCTTTTACTGGAACCAAACTTCCAATTGCATTCTTTACAGCTTGAATATGCAAAGGCGTCGTTCCACAGCAGCCTCCTATGATCGTGGCACCTTGCTCACGCAGCTCGAGGGCACTTGAACCGAAATATTCCGGTACAGCTTTATAGACAAGCCTTCCATCCACATAATCCGGAAGGCTGGCATTAGGATAAATGGCAATCGACGCTTGCTTTGGCAAACTTACTTCTTCCAAGGCCCTAATCATATGATGTGGACCGAGACGGCAATTCACCCCAACAACATCGGCACCCAATTGCTCAAGTTTTTGAAAGGCTTCATTTAAATGGACTCCATTTTGAAGATTACCCAGTTCATGCATCGAAACATTTGCGATGATCGGCAGTCCAGTTTCATTTTTAACGATTTGCAGGACGGTTTCAAGTTCTTCCAGGTCATAGAATGTTTCTAGGAGAATCCCATCAGGATTTTCCATCAGCAGACTGTATAGCTGTTCTCGAAAACCTCGCTTTATCTCTTCAATGCTTAAATCCGATTTCCTGATACTCCGCTGTGCCCCTATGGTACCGAAGACATATGCCTTTCCTTTTGCCGCTTTTTTAGCAAGGATGACTCCCTGGCGATTGATTTTGCTTACTTCATCTTCTAGTCCATGGCGTTTCAATTTGTTGAAGTTGGCTCCGTAGGTATTCGATTGAAGGATATCTGCACCAGCTTCCAAATAAGCACGGTGGATGGACACTATTTGATCTGGGTTCGTACAGTTTAATTCCTCATAACATTGATCGATGCCATTAGAGTACAGTAAGGTCCCCATTGCCCCTTCCCCAACCAGCATTCTTTCTTTCACTTCTTTACGAAAATTCATCATTACATCCTCTCTCAAAAACAATCCTGTTTTTGTCGTTTTCTATGAGTATGAGAGAAAAGAAAAAAAACCTTCTCAAAGAAGAAGGTTTTTTGAAACATTCTCCTCATCTATCAAGCTCTGCTTGTTGGATTTAGCACCTTTGCCTAAGCTGGTTGCTGAGGTTTCTTCGGGCCAGTCCCTCCACCTCTCTCGATAAGATCCATTTATATAATTTTCACAAGATTTCAAAATTTGATTATATTTAATTTACATTAATAATCTGTCAATTTCAATACCTGATCGTCATTTTTTTCACTTTTGCAAAAATCATTCAATCTTTTGCAGCCTGGACTCCCTTTAATATCCTCCGTTTCCAGTCTTCCGCTAACGAATCCAGTTTAAGTAAAGCGTTTGCGCCTTCCAGCCCATCTCGTTTATGAAGGATCACCTCTGCTGCATAATGAACTGAAATTTTTTCTTGCAAACGATCTATTAGCACGATTTCGTTTTGTTTATTTATCGTTCCTTCTTGAAGTACTTTTGCAAAATAACCAGTGAAACTCGTTTTTAGCACGAGTTCCAAAAACTTAGGTTCTTGATTGAAGTGGGAAATGGTCGAACAAGGAATCCTCCCCTGGTTAATTTGAACAATCACTTCGCCTATTTGATAAATATCGCCGATATATGTTGATACTTCCGTCATCCCCGCTATGGTTAAATTTTCACCGAATGCAGGGATATCCAGCTTTTTAGAGAATTTTTCATTCCATAATGAATAATGCTCAAAGGGGTAAAAGCACAAAGCCCGATCAGGACCTCCATGGAACTTTACATTACCTACCCCATCACCAATTATGCCAGATCTAGTTACTGTCACATTATCCTGTGCTTGTTTATCCATGGCTGAAAAGATATCGATATTCGAAAAATTTTCCTGTTTGGCCCTTCCGGCATGAAGCGATTTGATTTTTCCATTTTCCATTTTTAACATCATCTTCCGTTCATTTTAATTTATATCATCCCATATGTTTAAATTATACTAAAAATCCATTTTTTCTGTAATTATTTATGAGAATATAGTGGATCGGAACATACAAAATCCCCCATGATCGGTAGAATATCATTGATTTCCAGAAAAAATCATAGGATAGTTTAGTAATTTTGTTGCTATTTCAGAATTAAATATGGTAGAATATGAACACAATATATAGTCGAAAACTACAACCGTTCGCCTATATGTTGATTTTCACGATTGAATTCCTCATTGTCGCTCTTTAGGGAGCGAATTTTTTTGCCTTCATTTGCATCCACTATTTCCTTTTAATCCCATTAATCGGATCACATCTAGATCCAATACCTATTTGTACATGCATTACTTATGTAATTTTAACGAATTATTTCTTTGTAAAGTCTTTCATAATCTTGCCATTCCCTTGGCTAAAACGAGCAAAAAGCCGAGCGACATAATGCGTCTTCCGCTCAGCTTCCTGTTTTATGCTTGTTTCTTTTTTTTCGGTGCCGCTTTCTTTCGGGTCGTCTTTTTCTTTTCTGGTTCATCATGTTTCGTTCGGTCAATGGATGCCTGTAAAGCCTCCATTAAATCTGTTACATTGTTGGAAACTGGCTCTTTTGTTTTGGCTGTAATCGTCGTTTGTCCCGTTTTCTTCGATTCAATCAATTCAAGTAATGCTGTTCGATAGTCATCGGTGTATTTTGCCGGATTGAAAGTAGTCGTTAATTGATCTATCAATAACACGGCAGTATCTATTTCCTTTTTTACAATGGTATCATTAGCAGGGATATTCGGTACATCCGCTGTTGAGCGAACTTCATCCGGGTAATGGATCGTTTCCATCACCAAGGTATTATCAACGACTCGAATTACCGCCATTTGTTCTTTTGAGCGAATGATGATTTTCGCTAACCCTACCTTATCCGATTCCTTGAGGGCCTGTCTCAGAAGGGAATAAGCCTTTATCCCTCCATCATTAGGCGACATGTAATAACTCCGGTTAAAATATATGGGATCTATTTCTTCTATTTTAACGAAATCCACAATTTCCACGGCTTTTTCTTCGTTTTGTTTTTTCAGTTGCTCTAGTTCATTGTCTTCCAAGACAACAAATTTTCCCTTTGTATACTCAAAAGCGCGGACTATATCATCCTTACCCACTTCTTTCTGGCATACCGGACAAACTTTTTCGTATTTAATCGGTGAATGACATTCCTTATGCAACGTCCTTAAAGAAATATCCTTATCCTCCGTTGCAGCATGAAGTTTAATCGGAATGTTCACCAAACCGAATGATATGCTCCCCTTCCACATCGTATGCATATTCGTCACCTCATAACTTATTTTTAAAGAGAAGAACAATTTTATTATTCCCCTTTGTTCAAAAAAAACCGAAAAAACAATTGCCAACTCTAACACTTCGTTTTTTTGGCAAAATAATGTTAATCAATTATTTGCGGAGGTAAAACTAAATGAAACCAATGCTGCCAACCTATTACCCTGAAGCCCCCACCTCCAAAGATTGGCGTTATGAGGTCAAATATGACGGCTTTAGGACAATTTTAACGATAGACTCCGATACGATAAGCATCTCGAGTCGAAACGAGAAGGAATTATCACCACAATTCCCAGAAATCATTGCTTACATCAAAAATTTGGACCTGGAAGATTATCTCCCGCTACAGTTAGATGGAGAGTTGGTTTGGCTTACCAATCAAGCAAAGGCCGACTTTTGCCAAATACAGTGGCGAGGGCGCCTTGGGAAACAATCCTTAATTTCAGAAAAAGCTCATTTTTCGCCATGCCGGTTTATTGCGTTTGACCTGATTCGCATCAGCGGAAAGGACATAGCTGCTAAACCTATGGAAGAACGAAGGGGATTCATGCTGAATATGGGTGAAGCACTTGGTTTTCCTATGCCGCCTGACCCCAACGATAAGGCTTTGATCCAAATAATTGAGAGTTTTGACGTTTTGGATAATGCCTTGAATAAGGTCATCCTATTAGATGGCGAAGGGGTTGTCGCTAAGGAAGTTCGGGGTACTTGGCAAGAAGGAAAACGTACTACATCTTGGATCAAAGTGAAAAATTGGAAGACCGTTTCTTGTTTCATTACAGCATTGCACAAAGAAAATGGTTACGTTTCCCTCGCAGTTTTAAAAGAAGGTGCCGCAACGAAAATCGGAAGTGTTAAAAATGGACTGAGTGCTCAAGATAAAAGGATATTGCATGAACTGATCAAGCAAAATGCATCAGATGAAGATGCACAATTTTTTTATATCCATCCATCCATTTGCATCGAAGTTCAATTCCTACACGTATATGAGGAAAATGAATTGCGTGAACCTCAGTTTTCGCAATGGCTTTTACAAACGGCTCCCGAAGAATGCACCTGGGAGAAATTCGTGATAGGCCAGTACACGTTTCCAGATACTGTACAAATAACCTCCAAGGATAAACCGCTTTGGTTAACTGGTAGAAAAAAGGTGGTAAAAGTTGAATACCTCCATTATTTAAGAGAGGTTTCATCCTTCTTCTTACCTTTCTTAAAGGATAAACTGCTTACGACAATCCGTTATCCTCATGGCACTATGGATAAAGAAAGATTTTTCCAGAAAAACAAACCTGATTATGCGCCGGCCTTTATTAAAACGTTCATGGATGTGGATATCGAGTATATGCTGTGTAACGATATTGAAACGCTTCTTTGGTTTGGTAATCAACTTGCATTGGAATTCCATGCCCCATTTCAGAAAGCGGGTAAAACAAGACCCGACGAAATCGTCCTGGACTTAGACCCTCCTTCCATCGAATTTTTCTCATTGGCGATAAAGGCCGCACAGGAAATTAAAAAAGTGATGGAATCATTAAGGATAAAGGCTTTTGTAAAAACGTCAGGTAACAAAGGACTGCAAATTCACATCCCTCTGCCTGATGACAGATTTACTTATCAGGAGACACGCATATTCACCGACTTTCTCGGCGACTACCTAACCAGTTCCAACCCAAATGATTTTACAACGGAAAGAATGAAAATAAATCGGCATAATCGACTTTACTTGGACTTTGTGCAGCATAGTGAAGGAAAAACCATAATTGTTCCTTATTCCCCACGCGGAAATTCTTTCGCGGGTGTGGCCACACCTTTGTTTTGGAAGGAAGTGGACGAAAGTCTCCAGTTGAAGGACTATACGATTGAAACCGTACCAAACAGATTAAAAAGGGAAGGGTGTCCATTTATGGATTACAGACTTGTCGATAATGGCCCAGCCTTTTTGGAAGTATTGTCGTTCCTAAAACAAAAAAAGACCAACTAATTGAACTGCACCCCAATTGTTAGACACTATCTAACAATTGGAGGTGCTATTTTTTATGACAAAATATTCATTAGAG